>JALRGJ010000065.1 GCA_023253435.1 Ilumatobacteraceae bacterium
CCATCATCGAAGGTGCTGGCGCTGACGACGACATCAAGGGACGTATCAGCCAAATCAAGACTGAAATCGACAACACCGATTCTGATTACGACCGCGAGAAGTTGCAAGAGCGTCTCGCCAAGTTGTCTGGTGGCGTCGCAGTTCTGAAGGTTGGCGCTGCCACCGAAGTAGAACTGAAGGAAAAGAAGCACCGCATTGAAGATGCTGTCAGCACTACAAAGGCTGCCATCGAAGAAGGCGTCGTTCCTGGTGGTGGAGTTGCACTCCTTCGCGCACAGGCAGCTGTTGTTGCTGCTGCTGACAAGCTCACAGGCGACGAAGCAACAGGTGCTCGCATGGTGGCTCGTTCACTTGAGGGACCACTCAAGCAGATTGCTGAAAACGCTGGACTAGAAGGTGGCGTTGTTGTGGAGAAGGTGAAGAGTCTGAAGGGAACAGAAGGGCTCAACGCAGCCACTGGCGATTACGAAGACCTGGTGAAGCTTGGAGTAATCGACGCAGCAAAAGTGACCCGTTCTGCATTGCAGAATGCGGCCTCTATTGCGGCATTGTTCCTCACCACCGAGGCAGTTATTGCCGACAAGCCAGAAGAGCCTGTTGGTGGTGGCCACAACCACGGTGGAGGAATGGACGACTTCTAAGTCCCAAGAACACACTGAATTCGCCGTGGCAACCAATTGGTTGCCACGGCTTTTTCATTTCCGAACTACTGTAAGTGCAGTCTTTTGGGAGATGATATGAGTCGAGTTCGTTGGGTACGTTTTGTAGCTGCTGCGTTTGCGGCCACAACTGTGTTGGGAGCATGTAGTTCTGGATCAGATTCATCGGAGAGTTCCGATGAATCTGCGCGAACAAAGAACTCTGTTCTTGGCTTAACTGAACCGGCAGCTGTTGTTTTATACACGGCCTATAACTCTTCAACTGTGCCCACGTTTTACACAGCTTCTCTTGCTTCTGGCGGAACCATTTCAAGTACTGATTTGTTTACTGACACCAGTGGCGCTCAAACAGCGGTAACGGGTATGTCTTTTGATTCGGCAACCCGCACTATTTACTGGATTACCCAAGAAGGCTCAACAGCTCATGTTCGCAGTCGCCAGCTAGATAGTGGCGTGACAAATACTTTGTATTCGTTGGCAAGCACCATTCCTGGATCACTTGGGTTTGATCCCGTGAATAGTCGGCTGTATTGGAATGGCACTCAAAGTGCAACTGGCAAAACATGGATTGGCGATCTGTCTAGTTCGCCTGCCACTAATCCGGTTGCATACGAGTACAGAGTCTTTTCAACTGCTGAAGATCGTATTTACGGATTTGCCGGAATCAACTTATTCGCTACGGTCATGTCTCCACACTCAAGGTTTCAGTTAACAAGTGGCGTTGGTGCTGACTCTTATGCGGTGATTGCTGATGAGACTAATTCTCAGGTGTATTACACCACTGGCTATAACACAACAACACAGATCAAGAAAGTTGATATGAGTGGGTCTGGCACCGTGACAGATTACGTAACTCCAAGTTCTGCTGCCACTCAGCTTGCGATGAAGAGCAATGGTTCTCTTGTGTGGGCCAATGGAGTTGTTGCAGCACGAACCCCACCAACGGGTAATTCAACTATCAATATTGTCGACCCAGACGACACCTTGACCTCTTTAGTGTTCACTCCTTCACCTGCAGCAAAAATCACCACGATGTGGATTATTGAAGTTCCCCAAACAGACGTAGATCCCACCGTGTCAGGCGATGGTGTTATTGGAAGCGATTATGTGTGTAACGATGCCTCATGGGCATCTGATCTCACTGCTCAGAAATTGTCGAGAGCTCCAGAACCCGGAAGAAATTATTCCTGGTATCTCAACGGATCACTTATTTCTGGTGAAACGGGAGACACGTACACTTCCACCGCGCCTGGAAACCTGAAGTGTGCTGTTGAGGCAACAAACCTTGCAGGAAGCACCATTGCGGAGTCGCCTGAGGTAACTGTGATTGATCCTGCAGCTACTACAACAACTTCATCACCGGCATCGTCTTCTGGTGGTGCCACAGATGCAACTCCGGCAACGTCTGGTGGTTCCTCTACTTCAGCTGGCTCAATTCCCGCTACTCAAGTGACGTATCCAACTATCAAGGTGAAGTGGAAATACATGGCATCCACAAAAACGCTGCAGGGAACTTTCAGGAAAGTAACTGGCGCTCGTACATACAGCATGTCCATCAGTGGAGCTACGAAAAAAACAGTGAAGTGTTCTGTGAAAAAGTCAACTGTTACCTGCATGTATAAGTTGAAAAAAGGTTCTAACTCAATTGTTGTCAATGCAAAGAACTCAGCAAAAGTCATTGTGGGTCAAAAAGTTGCATCCAAAACAGTCCGATAGCCTCTAGCAGGTGCCTCAAACCATTGCATTGGTCTCTTGCGCGGAGGCCCATGATCACGACACAGACTTACCTCTCATCACGCGTGCACTTGGTGATAGGGGAGTGATCGCTCGAGTAGTTGATTGGGATGACTCATCAGTGAAATGGTCTGACTTTGATTGTGCTGTGATCAGATCGCCTTGGGATTACCACCAAAAACTTTCAGAGTTTCTCAGTTGGGTGGAAAAAGTCTCTCAAGACGTCACCCTTTTCAACTCATCTCAGATTCTGGTGTGGAATACAGACAAGAGATACCTTGCAGAAATGATGGAGGCAGGCATCCCAGTTATTCCCACAACCTTTGTGGCACAACATGAAGAACTCACATCCATCACCCATCAAGGGCTTTTGGAGCAGGACATTGTGGTGAAGCCCACTGTGAGTGCTGGTTCAAATAACACCGAGAGGCATGAAGAGTCACCGGTGAAAGCAGCTGCGCACATTGGAGAACTTTTAGAAATGGGGAAGGTGGCCATGGTGCAGCCCTATCAAAAATTTATTGACGAACGTGGAGAAACTGGACTTGTGTATTTCAATGGTGAGTACAGCCATGCATTTCGAAAGGGTGCAATTTTGGCAACTGGTGAAAATACAAAGAACGGCTTGTTTACAGAGGAAGATATTTCAGAGCGGACTGCATCTGAACAAGAACGTGAGCTTGGTAACCGAGTAATGGCGTATGTCTTAAATAAATTTGGAGAAGCACCTCTGTATGCGCGAGTGGATGTTGTACGTGGATCAGCCGGAGTACCTGTGCTGATGGAGCTAGAACTGACTGAGCCCTCGTTGTATTTGCATATGTCACGTGGTGCAGATACTCGTTTTGCTAACGCAGTTCTTGCGCGCCAGTGACCCACAGGTAGGTTGGTAACCATGAGTGAACCGATGTCCCCCTCGGTCGGCCAAGCGGTCGTCCATCTGTTCTGTAAGCCCTTTCCCGATTTCAACGGCGACGCATTCATTGCGGCGGTGAAAGATGCTGAGTCTCGGGGTGTATGTGTCATCACAGTATCCATGCTTGGACACAAGGCAGATCTTGCAGTGATGGGTGTCGCTTCTGATATGCGCGAGTTGAAAAAATTGCAGACTGGTGTTCAGCACTCCGGTCTTGAGTTAGTAGACAGTTACGTATCTCTCACTGAAGTTTCTGAGTATGCCAAGGGCATGCCTCAAGAGATGTTGAATGCTCGTTTATATCCGCAACTTCCTCCAGCAGGAAAGAATGCATGGTGCTTTTATCCCATGTCTAAGAAGCGTGAACACAAAGACAATTGGTTCACTTTGGAATTCGACAAGCGGAAAGAACTGATGGAGGAACACGGCAAGAGTGGCAGAACATTCGCCGGCCGTGTCATTCAGTTAGTGACTGGGTCTACCGGACTTGATGATTATGAGTGGGGCGTCACCTTGTTTGCAGTGAATCCTGATGATCTCAAAGAAGTGGTGTACACCATGCGTTACGACGAAGCATCTGCCGTATATGCAGAGTTTGGCGCGTTTTACATGGGGATGGTCACTCCAGTGGAAGAATTAGTCAGTCAGATCTAGTTTCTCGCACTGCTTGTCATAGTTTTTGGCAAACGTTTATCTGTTAGCGCCTCTTAAAGCTTGCCCAAGTGAAGTCTTGGGTGCTTCCCCAAGGTGTGTTGTGAGTTATTTGGGCATCTTCAAGAAACATGAACTCGTCCGCAAGAAAAACATTAAGGTCTTCGGCGGACCATCTCGTGACGGGAAGTCTTGAACACGAGGCGGGACCGTTTGGCGAAAAAGTCGCAATTAGTACATACGAGCCTGAGATAGTGCTATTTAATAGCACCTCTTTGTATTTATTCTGATCTCTGCGAGAAGTAAGAAAGTGAAATACCGCTCTGTCGTGCCATAACGCGTAAGTGCGCTGTGGTTTCCACTGTGTGAGATCTTCACAAATCCAATGAACAACTTGAGGGTCTTTGGATTTGGAGAGCAAGCGCGTGCGTACTTCCTGCAATGCCTCTGAAGATATATCGAGAACAGAGAGATCTGTAAATCTCATCTCAATTAACTCGTCAACTAATTCGGAAGTTCCTCCACCTACATCAATTATGGGATCGTTAGATGACAGCGGAAATTTTGAAATGAATTGTAAGGACTCTGTTGGAAGATTCTGAGACCAAGAACGAGTTTCAAACTCGGTGGAGTTGTAAGCAGCATTCCAATGCGCAGAAGTCACGAGTTACCACTTGCACTGAGGTGCGACACCAAATTTCTTAAGGACTACTGAGGCAGGGCAAGAACGTACAGCGACATACATCCATTGGTTTATCCCCACAAAAGCAGTGAGAATGAGAAACCATGGGCTTACCAAAGCGCTCAAAAGAGCACTAATCAAGGTGACGGAACCCGCCATTGCAAAGAGCACTCGTTCCAGAGGCCATTTTGTTGATGTATTCATTATTTATCTTCCTAGTTTGAGTGTGAACAATTAGTGACTGAAATTGACGTGGGGCAGAACCTTGAGTAGCCACTTCGGCGCATACCAATTTTTGTCTTTCAACAGAGCCATAGTTGCTGGCACGAGCATTACACGCACGATGGTGGCATCTAGCAAAACTGCGATAGCCAATGTGAGTCCTAATTCGGTGGGGGGGATAGGCCCAGTCACTCCGAATGCTATAAAAACGATAATCATGATGATTGCAGCATTAGTGATAGGTCTTCCAGTACGTGAGATACCTTCTGATATTGCACGGGTGGTATCTCCAGTTGCTTGGAATCGTTCTTTGATCGCAGCTAAGAGAAACAGCTGATAATCCATCGATAATCCAAACAGAAGAGCAAAGAAGAACAGTGGTGCCCAGGCATCTACAAATCCCTGGTGTTCAATGCCAATCAGCCCTGTTCCAATTCCATTCTGAAATACCAGTGTTGCAAAGCCAAATGCTGCACCAACTGTGAGAAGGTTCATAAGAATTGAAAAGAGTGCAATAACTACGCTGCGGAATACAACGAGCAAAAGCACAAATGCAACAAGAAGGATGAGCCCAATCGCATATGGTGCTCTTCCAGTGAGAACTCCAGTGAGATCATGGTTCTGCGCGGATGGACCTCCCACCTGAGCATTTGGAACAGCAACCTTGAGAACTTTTCGGAGATTTTCCACCATTGTTGAAGTAGATACATCGTCTATCTGTGTGCCGGGAATCGCGCGGACAACAACTCGACCTGTTGATGCTGGTCCTGCAACTACGCGAGCATCCACAACATTTGTTACTTCTTTTGCTGCATTCACTGTGGCATTTGCATCTTTTGCGTCAACTGTGATGAAAGCCGGAGCTGCAGCACCAGGGCCAAACGCTTCAATCATGAGTTCGTAACCATCCCGGCTGGTGCGCCCCTCATCTACAACTCGGGCACCTGGCATACCTAGTTTCATTCCAAATGCCGGAACGACGAGAGCACCCAAGAGAAGGACACCAGTAGTCAAAACCTTTCCAGGGTGCCTCAATGCAGTACCTGTCCACTTTGCCCAGCGACCTTCTGCTTCGATGTCTTGATCTTTTTTTCCCCGAGCAACAAGTACTTTGTCGCCCATTGCAATCAGTACTGCTGGCAGGAGAGTAAGGGCAGCCAATGCAACTGCAACAACAGAGATAATCATTCCTAATGCCATTGTCTGGAATACCATGACCGGGACTAAGAAAACAGCTGCAAGAGACAGAACGACTGTTAGTGCCGAAAGGAACACAGCTTTTCCGGATGTAGAGAGCGTATTTTCAATTGCTGAAATCGCGTCTTTACCTTCCACTCGCTCTTCGCGGTATCGGCTAACAATAAAAAGGCTGTAGTCGATTCCTACTGCGAGACCAATCATCATTGAGAAGTTCATTGACCAGACAGAGATTGGTGTGATCCATGACAGCATGTGAAGGCTTGCAAATCCAACGGCGATTCCTGCAATTGCCAATATCAAAGGAATACCTGCTGCGATCATGGCACCGAATGCCAGGAA
>JALRGJ010000066.1 GCA_023253435.1 Ilumatobacteraceae bacterium
CCCTTGAGTCGGGTGTACGTTTCGGGCGACACAGTTGTCCGTGCTTTCACCGCTGAGGGTGCAAAAGATATTGAGGCGGTTTGGCAAAAGAAATCCATTCAGAATGCCTTGAAATCGGGCGAGCTCATTGAGTCTCATATTGTTGACCCAACATCGGTAGGTCTGTCTGCTCCGTGGACCTCTGCAATGACTCATCCGCTCGTGCCATTTATTTCGTATCCGTATGAGTGGACCTTTTCTATGTTGAAAGATGCTGCACTTTTGCAGTTGAAGATCACTAGCGATGCACTTGCAGACGGTGTGGGAGTGAAAGATGCAACTCCGTACAACGTGCAGTTCATTGGGTCACGTGCTCAGTTCATTGATGCCGGATCATTTGAGAAGCGTAAGAAAGGTGATCCTTGGTACGGCTACAAGCAGTTTTGTGAGATGTTCTTATACCCACTGATGCTTCAGGGGTATCTCGGAGTTGGATATCAACCATTTTTACGTGGAGCCGTGAACGGAATTTCTCCAGACACCATGCGCAAGCTCTTGCCAGGAAGTCTGCGTAAGCCTCGCAAGGGTCGTCTGACTCATGTGGTGCTACATGCGGCAGCACAGAATCGCTTCGCAGATTCAAATGTTGATGTAAAAAAGGCATCCGCAAAAGCTGGAATGAATCCGCAAGTGCTCTTGGCCACGCTGAAGAAGTTGACCAAGATTGTGGAGAAGCTCAGCCTTGGTGACAAAAAATCCACATGGTCTAATTACTCAGAGCGTGGTCACTACATTGAGTCAAGCCTTGACGAGAAGCAACGGTTTGTTCGTGATGCCGTAGCAAGTGCGCCGCGTTCACAAGTGTGGGACATTGGATGCAACGACGGTGTGTTTAGTCGCATTGCCGCTGCACACTCCGATTACGTCGTAGCTATGGATGCAGACCCACTGGTGATTGATCGTTTGTATAACACTCTGAAGGCGGAGAAGAATGAAAAGATTCTGCCGTTATATGTAGACATGTCCGACTCTGGTGGTGGTATTGGCTGGAGAGGTCAAGAGCGCCCAGGAATCTTTGATAGAGGCAACCCAAGCATTGTTTTGGTGTTGGCCGTGATTCACCACTTGGCAATTACATTCAATATTCCGTTGGCATCACAACTTGACATGTTGCGCGATCTCACACCTGAAATGGTGATTGAGATGCCTCACGCTGATGACCCAATGGTGAAGAAATTGCTCATCAATAAGCGTGAAGGCATTCATGATGACTTCAATTTGGGCGAATTTGAGCGACTGCTGACAGAGAGATTTGAGATCAAGTCCAAGATGCTTCTCTCAAGTGGTACCCGAACCATCTTCCACGTAGTTCGTAAGTAAAGGGGTGAGGCGCTTTTGCGCCTGTAGCATCGAAGAGTCGTGGTGTTCGCACCGCTACTGGCGACGTGGCCGAGTGGTTTAGGCAAGGGCCTGCAAAGCCCTCTACTTGGGTTCGATTCCCAACGTCGCCTCCAATGTTGATTCGGTGATACTTTCACCGAATGCCGTCGCGTCAAGAGGTCATAGCCGCACTCACTGCTCCAGGAGCTCAGTTTGAGTTAGAGACAGTCGATATTGACGGCAACCCCATCAGGGCTTTTAAGAATGCTCCTCGGACTCTCAGAGACGTCTGGTTGAAGGCCTCTGAGCGTGGTGACACTCCCTATTTCATTTATGAAGACGAAATTCTCACATACGGTCAGGCTCACCAGCAGATCACGGCCCTTGCTGCCTTTCTTGTTGCTCAGGGAGTAAAACAAGGGGACAGGGTTGCGGTGGGAATGCGCAATTACCCCGAGTGGGTTCTCGCTCAATGGGCAATTCAATGTATTGGCGCAGTACTTGTCAGTTTGAATGCATGGTGGGTAGCGGAAGAGTTGAGGTACGCACTCACAGATTCTGGAGCATGTGCTGTCATTGTGGACGGCGAACGTTTGCAGCGTATGAGCGGTGAACTCCTAGAGGAAGTAGGAGTGCATACTGCGATAGTTGCAAGGGGTGAAGCGCGGCCTGGTGTACACGCATGGAATGATGTGACCAATAACGCCTCAGCACAGTTGCCCGTCGTCAACATTCATACTGATGACATAGCAACAATTTTGTACACATCTGGTACTACGGGTTTCCCTAAAGGCGCTGCTGGGACGCACAGAAATTTTGTCACCAACATGTGGAATGGATTAATGATTGCGTCCATAGGTGCGCAAATGAGTGGAGCAGCCCCGTCAGGTGCTCCCAAGCCACAGGTAGTAGCCCTCTCTACGTTTCCTTTTTTTCATATCGCCGGTTTGTGTGGAATGAATGCAAATACAAACAATGGTGTCTGCATCATTACTCAATACAAGTGGGACGCAACTGATGCGCTTCGCCTTATTGAGAGATACAAAGTAAATACTTTTGGTGGTGTACCCACTGTGGTTCGATCCGTGTTGGAACACCCAGAACGAGATAACTATGACCTCTCTAGCCTCACAACAATTTCTCAAGGTGGTGCGCCCGTAGCGCCAGACTCCATTGCAATTATTGAGACCGCATTTGCAGGCAAGGTAAGCCCTGGTAACGGTTATGGATTAACTGAAACTACAGCGGCAGTGGTGGCAAATCAGGGGGCTGCGTACTTCGCAAAGAAAGACAGCGTAGGTCTGCCATACGTGGGAACAGATGTGAAAATTGTGAATGAGAAGGGAGAAACTCTTCCCTCTGGAGAGATTGGTGAAATCTGGATCTATGGCCCTAATAACGTTAAGGGCTATTGGAATAAACCTGAAGAAACTAAGAAAGCATTCACAAACGGCTGGTTTCACTCAGGAGACGCTGGTTACATGGATAGTGACGGATTCATCTTCGTAGTAGATCGCATCAAAGACATGGTGTTGCGCGGTGGAGAGAATGTGTATTGCGTAGAGGTGGAAACGGTTCTCTTTCAAATGGAGATTGTGAAGGACTGTGCCGTGATTGGGTTACCTCACGCAAAACTGGGAGAAGAAGTTGCTGCAGTAGTTGTGGGATCCTCACCATCTGACTCCAACAGAACCCAAGAAGTGTTGGACTATTGCGCCCAACATCTCGCCGCCTTCAAGGTACCCAGCCGTGTGTTTTGGCATGACGGTGATCTGCCAAGAAATGCCACGGGCAAGGTACTCAAGAAGGACTTACGCGAGATGTATACAAACTCTTAACGAGTTTTGTACACACCGGTCCAGTCGATACCCCAGTTGCTTACTGTTCTTTGTGCTTTGCCTTTCACAATTTGAAGTTGGCCAATACCTTTCAATCTCTTAGTGGTGAATACTGAGTAGTACACATGAGCAAGTGAACCCATAAAGGCATGCTCGTGCATGTAAGACAAAGCCAATTTGTATGCATTGCGCGACGCTGTCCTGGTCTTGGCTCCTTGTGCGTCATAGAGGAGCGTGTCTAGTTCCGTATCTGAGTGATGATTCAAACCAAGTACCGCTCCAACACCAGATTTAAACAACTCATGCACAGGATTGGTGCTGTTGCCTGGGTACGCATTTGAGAGCAGGAACGGCAAGTTAAAGGCTGCGTCGTTTCCTTCCATCAACAAAAGGTAGATGGCGTCGTATGCGTTGTAATACTGCCCTGAAGCAATGCTTGGTTGAGCGTTAAATGCCTTACTTAAAACTAAGCCAGTTTCTTCCACTGTGTAGTTGGCATTGATGCCACATTTAGCCCACATTGATTTCATGAATCGAGCGTTGGCCTGTGAGGACGATGAAGTATCAGATGGGAAGGTGAAAGTGAGTGTGGAGTTACCTGACTCAGCTTTATATTCGTTAAGGAAATGCTTTGATCGGCTGATGCTGTAACTAGGGAAGTTGGCTTTTGTGTACATCACACTTTGTGAACCAACAAGAGACTTTGCAATCTTTCCCTCACCCTTTAGCCGAACTTTGAGGAAGTTGGCTCTATCGAGGCAATACGTCACTGCTTTTCGAGCTGACTCATATTTGAACGGTGAACCAGGCTTGCCTTGGTTCAACCACAGTGATGGGTAGTACTCCACTCCAGACTTGTACTCATTCAATAAGGTCCTACGTTTGCGAAGATCTTTAATGAATGTTGCATCTGTTGAAGAAGCAAACATGGCAGCGTCCATTGTCTTCAATCTCAAGGCTGCAGAACGGGAAGCGTTTTCTTTCATGTTGGTAAATGTGATGCCAGACAAATAGGGAAGTTGAGCATTGGTTTGTGGATCTTTCCTCCAATACGACGTGTTCCTGATGACAACGAGTTGATTATCTGTCCACGAGACAATACGGAAAGGTCCGGTGCCTACTGGTTTTGTGTGACATGTAGTTGCGTCTTCCAATTGTGCAGGAGATCGCATAAAGAATCGGCCCGATGCGTAGAGCGTGGAGGTGAAATCATTTTGTGGTCTATCAAGTGAAAATTCCAGAACATACTGAGATCTCACTGTGATTGCTTTGATATTGGAACTAAAGGCAGTCCCGGTGCCTACGGTGTAACTCTTTGTTTGCAATCCAGGTAAGCCACCTGCAGAGTAGGCAGCGGCCGCAACGCGACCGGTGATGGCATTGAAGTTAGCGAGTACTGCGTTGGCGTCAAAGGCAGAACCATCGTGGAACGTGATTCCAGACCTCAACGAGACTGTCCATGTCTTCAGATCTGCTGAAGAGGATGCCCCAGAGGCCAAAAGTCCTACAAGGGTGCCACTTTTGGTCTTCTCAAACAGGGTTTCATACATAGTTCGTGTTGCCATTAACGCCGAGTTTGCGGGATTGTCATTAAGACAGAAACCGGGGAACGTATCAAAAATTCCAACTTTGATATTGCCGCCATATTTGCTTCCCATGTTCACATCTGGAGTTTTCGCTGCTGCCATTTGGGTGGTTAAACCCGTTATAACAAGAGCTGAGGCAACAAGAGATGTGAAGACACGGTTGCGCAATTTTTGTTTTTTCATGTTCTCTCCTTGAACGCATGGCGCAATGCCATGAGGTGAAGGTAGAGCGACCTTTGTTCATTATGTTGTGGAATTCATACCTGCTCGTCGGTGCAACTGTTTATTTATGTATCTGCTTCTTAAGGTGAGATCATGAATGAAACACAACTCAACTCGCTACGAGATCATTTACTTGTTTGTGCAATTACGAGAGATCATGCAGATATCTGGCTCTTGAATGACACAGATACAGATCCTGTATTTCACATCTCACGAATTCATGAACATCAAACTCATGTACGTAGCGCTCAGGAACACCATGGTCACAGTGCTGACATTGGCGAATTACCGTACTTTGTTGAAATTGCAAGAGCATTAGCGCTTGGCTCATACGTGTTACTCATCGGACACGGAGAGGGGAAAGCAAACTATGTTCGCCGGTTCATGGACCATGTCTCTGAGCATCATGCTGAGGTCTTCAAAAAGGTGGTTGCTGAAGAGAGAATGAATTTGCCAGCCATGTCTTCACCCCAAATAATTAAAGAGGCTCGACGAATGTGGAAGTCAGTTGTTGGTTAGTTACGACCAGCCGCCAGAAAATGTAACGAATTGATTGGTGACAAATTTGCTGGTTCCATCAAGAAATGGCATGCAGAATGATGCAAATTCATCGAGTGTTCCCAGTCGGCCAAGAGGCACTTGGGATTCAATCTTCTTTCTCACCTCTGGGTCGTTGGCGCCAGATGCTCGTAAGAATTCTGGGAAGTCCATAAAGTTTGTGCCTACTGCGTTGACTTGAACGCCGAATCGAGCCATTTCCCCTGCGGCATTTTTTGCAAGCATGGAAGCGCCAGCTCTCATAGACGAGTACAGAGGCGCTCCTGGAGTTGGTCGTGCACCACTTGCACTTGTGATGATCAAGACTTGTCCTTCACCGCGTTCTTTCATGGGAGGGAGGACGGCTTTGAGAAACTCATAGGGAGCCACCATGCAGCCTTGGTACACCTTGTCGAGGTCTTCTCGAGTGGATTTGATGGTGGAGCCAGTGACGATGGCGCCAGAGGCCATCACCGCACAGTCAATATGTCCAAATGCGGAGAGGGCGGCATCTACGAGGGCATGAGCCTCTTGGGGTGTGCGCAGATTACGAACACCCTCAACGCCAATGGCAGAAGCTCCCATGGCCTCTAGTTCCTCGATCAGGCCAGGAGCGGGGTCTCCCACCACAATGTCATGTCCTCTCTGTGCCAAGAATCGGGCAAGGGGAGGCCCTACGTAAAAGCTGCCGTCATTAATGACCGCGATGCGACGTGATTCAGACATTGGGGACCTCCTGGGTTCTCCAAGAAAAACTAATTGCTTGGCAACGCCTACGGTAGGGGTATGAAAGTTGCTC
>JALRGJ010000067.1 GCA_023253435.1 Ilumatobacteraceae bacterium
ATGCAAGCATGGATGATTTCATGCAGCAGTTGCAGGAAATGGCACAGCAGGGCGAAGGCAATGGTGGTGCTGGGGGAATGGATTCACTCACTCCAGAAGAGTTGATGAACATTCTGATGAATGCACTGATGAATGGTGATCAAGCCATGATGCGAGCGCTTGCTCGCCAAGCTGTGCAGCGCTTTGCCGGAATGGAACCAGGTAGGCCAGTGGGTGGTACCTATTACTTGTATCGCACATTACGCAATCTTGATCTCGACGGAATGATGGACAAGATGATGGACGCCAGCAAGCAACAGGTGGGTGGAGAGCTCACCAAGCTTGAGGAGCGCCTTGAGCGAGATGAGTTCAGCAGCCGCATTGAGCAATTTAAGCAAGAGGTGGAGGCCGAAATTCGACGTCGTCTTGTGGCAGATAGAGGTGCAGAGGCAATGGCCAAAACACTTCGCAAGCCATTGCCTGAAGATGTTGAGTTCATGCATGCAAGCCGCGACGAAATGCAAAATCTGAAAAAGGCATTGCAGCCACTAACGCGCAAACTTGCGGCCAAGTTGGCTCGCAAGCGCAGGCATGGACGTAAAGGTCCTTTAGATTTTCGTAACACAGTTCGCCACAGCCTTGCGTATGGAGGCGTTCCCGCGGAACCAAAGTTCAAGTATCCGCGTCCTGCAAAACCGGAACTTATTGTGGTGGCAGATATCTCTGGCTCAGTTGCTGCCTTCGCACGCTTCACTTTGATGCTTGTGTATGCGCTCTCCAACCAATTCTCAAAGGTCCGTGCATTTGTGTTCATTGACGGCATCGATGAAGTCACAGACTTCTTCAAGAAGACGGAGGATATTTCAGAGGCAATCCAACGCATCAACACTGAGGCAGATGTGATTTGGGTAGACGGACACTCCGATTATGGTCATGCGTTTGAGGTGTTCTGGGACAAATTCGGAAAAGAAGTCAATCCAAAGTCAACAGTGATGTTTTTGGGAGATGCCAGAAACAATTACCACGCATCGCAAGCATGGGTTATCAAAGAAGTTCGCCAAAAGGCAAGGAAAGTCTTTTGGCTGAACCCAGAGCCACGTTCCTACTGGAACACTGGCGATTCAATTGTTAATGAATATGGCATTCACACAGATGGTGTGTACGAATGCAGAAATCTCCGACAGCTAGAAGCATTCGTAGAGAACTTGGTCTGATCTTTCGTGTCATCCACGCGCCTCGTATTGATTCGGCACGGAGAATCTCGGGCTTCAACAGAGCGTTTCATTGGTGGTCCACGTTCTTGCACAGGATTAACAGATCTGGGCCGTACGCAGGCCAACGCTCTGCGTGATCGACTATTGAAGGGTCACGATTTTGCGGCAACAGCCTTGTATGCGAGCAATTTCCCACGGGCCATGGAAACTGCGCAGATCATTGCTCCTGCTCTTGGGTCATTGCCAGTCACCGTTGACTCTGGGTGGGGAGAACATGACCCAGGTCCGGATTGTGATGGCATGACTTATGACGAATTCATTGAACGGTTTGGTCAACCGCGTTGGGACGGGGATCCCCACGACGTCACATATCCGGGTGGAGAGACAATTCATCAGTTTCATAATCGAGTTTTGGAAACATTGCGCAGAACAGTGAGATCTCATGAGGGCGGAACTGTAGTGATCTCTTGTCACGCAGGTGTTGTTGATGCTGTTCTACGTAACACCCTCCATATGCATCAGACAGGAAAATTCGAACTTTCCACAACCAACACATCGCTGACAGAACTTGTGCATGTTCAAGGGTCCAAGTGGCGACTTTTGAGATACAACGATTCAGGCCACTTGGCAGGCCTTTAACGCCAGTACATTGCGCTTGTGTCTCCTGTTGATCAGCTTCCAGTAGTAGTGGTGGGAGGCGGTACCGCTGGTTTATCTTTCGTGTGCGAATTTGTACAGCACTCCACACGTCCCGTAGTGCTGTACGAGCCAGGCCCTGAAGTGAGAGACCACTCTCGGCGTTTTTTCAATGTTCTACTCCCAGAATTTATTCAGCCACACGTCAGTGCAATTTTGGTGGAAGGGGAGCCACCAGTTCCTTACTTGCAGGCACAAGCATTTGGTGGAGGATCTGCAATTAACGGAATGCTCAATGATCCGGTATCACTTGATGATCTCTTGTTTTATGTTCAACCTGAGCAATCCGAGATTGGTCCAGTGGCGCGCACGCTGATCAATGTTGGCGGGGTGACCGCAACTTTGGCATGGAAAAAGAATGAACGACTCAACGATGTGGCCACAATCAAAGATCTCATTTCCTCTGGTCGGATATCAGTTCTTCAGAAATCAGTGGACTCGCTACTTGTTGAAGACGGCGCGGTTGTTGGGGTGCGAAGTGGGGGAGAGGAAGTTCGGGCGGCTCACGTTGTGCTCGCAGCGGGGGTGACAGCAAGTATCGATTTGCTCTCTGCTCAACAAGATCTCTCAAAGACATTTCACATCGGCGAAAATATTTCTGACCATCCATGTCTTACTGCGACTGTGACTTTGAAGAGCGCTGCCCCGCCGGAATCGTTTGATGCAGGCGCTTACAAGTATCTACAACTGCCTCATGGTGAATCAGCGGTTGTTGTTGCGTATGAACGAGCACATCGCGACGATGAGGAGACTGGTCTGCTTTCTGTTGTCCTGTTGTCACCGCAATCTCGAGGCTGGATGGAAAGTATGGGAAGTGAAGTTGTGGCTCACATGAACATGCTTTCCACGCAAGCAGATGTAGTAGCTATGCGAGAAGCCACACGAGAACTTGTTGAAATTTTGCTTCATCCTGACCTAAGAAGAATCTCAGATTCCATCTCTTTGGGTACTTCCGGTGTTTCTCTAGAGGAGGTTCTGGACATGACTAATGCAGAGCTTGACTCTTGGTTGAGATGCAATCTGAGCCCGGTCTCTCATATTTCAGGAGGTTGTTCACTGATTGGAGAGAAGATCCCCGGGCTTTCAGTGGCCGACGCATCAGCATTTGAACATGTTCCACACGGATTCCCCAATCATTTCGTCCGAACATTTGCACGTAAGGTGGGGCAAGAAATTGGGGAGATGTACACGTGAGTTACACATTGGGTTTACATGAATTGGCTGAAGGCACTCATGCATATCTGCAGCCAGATGGCGGATGGGGATGGTCCAACGCTGGCCTCGTAGTGGGAGATGGCGAATCTCTATTGGTGGATACTCTTTTCGATCTCAAGATCACACAACGCATGCTTGACTTCATGGCACCGCTCACTCGGGATGCCTCCATCTCAACAGTTGTGAACACTCATGCGAATGGGGATCACTGTTACGGAAATCAGCTCTTAAAAGATCGCCAAATCATTGCATCGCAAGCGACTGCTCATGAGATGTCTGAAGTTCCACCAGCAATGTTGGCGGCACTCAATAAAGCACCGGGTGATGTGGGTGATTTATTCAGACACTTTTTTGGTGAATTTGATTTTGAAAACATTGAGTCCGTACTTCCCACCCAAACATTTGAAGGTTCACATACTTTTTCTGTCGGTGGACGAACCATTGAGCTTGTTCAAGTGGGGCCAGCGCACACTTTGGGAGACACCCTCGTTTTTGTTCCTGATGCAAAAACTGTCTACACAGGTGACATTTTGTTTATCGGTGGAACACCGTTGGCATGGGTGGGGCCTATGGACAACTGGATTGCTGCGTGCGACATGATCTGTGATGCAGATGTGGATCACATCGTTCCTGGTCATGGCCCTCTCACCGATAAAGCTGGTGTTAAGGCAATCCGGGAATATCTGGTGTATGTGCAAAAGGAGGCTACGGAGCGTTTCCATGGAGGCATGGATGCATGGGATGCAGCACGAGATATTTCATTAAATGGTTTTGATCAGTGGGGAGAGATTGGTCGAATCTCTGTCAACGTTGACACTGTGTATAAAACTCTTGACCCTAATCACAAGAGCCCAGATGTGGTGGAACAGTTCAGACGGATGTATGCGTTGGAGAATCCGCATTGATCTGAGGTTGGCGCAATCTTTTGCGAACTACTACTACCCATGCTGTTGCGGCAACCGTGGAAAAAAAGAACCACTGCACCGCATATGACAAATGCGATCCGTTATCGCGGGGCGGTAAATCAACAATGGCTGGCCAATCAGCATTCTGTTCAGGCTTTTCACTGATGCGATCCAGATAGATGGGCAACACATTTCCTGATGGAATTCTTTTTCCAATCAGTTCAATATCGAATCTTTGAAATTCCGTATTGGAAATGTCGTTGGAGTCAACTGCGCCAAGTGCGCCACGTGTCTGAGTGTCTCGCAAATATCCCTCTACTTGCACAACACCATTCGGAGGTGCGGGGGTGGAGGTGGCCAGTGGCACAAATCCTCTGTTGACATAGATAGTGCTTCCGTCGTTCAGTGTGAGGGGCACAACTGTGTCGTATCCAGCCGTGCCATTTTGGGATCTGTTCACAACGGTGACGGCATATTGAGAGTTGTAGGTGCCCGTTACTGTGACTCGTCTCCACTCAAAATTCTGGGAGAAATCTGGGGAAGTAAACGGGGTGTCGGAAAGTGACACCACTGCTTGGGTAGTTCTTGCAGAGATCAGAGAATTAAACGCCTTCTTCTCGTCGAGGCGTCGTAATTGCCAAAATCCAAGGTTCATCATGAGAACAATAAGAAGAACAACTCCCAGATGAATCATGATCCATCGGGGAGTGAAGAGGCGACGTACCACACCCGAGAACGCTATCGGTCGGTGGGTGGAGGTTGGTAACGACGTTCTTGCTACGGTCAATAGGGCGTACGGGGGTGCGCCGAATTGGGGGTACAGAAATGTCTGAGTGGAACTACGGCATCATGTGGAAAGGGATCGCTCAAGCTGATCCTTCACGGCCTGCACAGATTTTTGGTGAGGTGACGTATAGCTGGGGCGATTTCTATCAACGCTCCAATGCACTTGCTACTGATATGAAGGCTGCAGGTCTTGGCCACCATGCAAAGGTGGCTCAGTACCTCTATAACTGTCCTGAGTATTTAGAGAGCATTTTTGCGTCATGGTTGGTGGGTTATGTTCCCGTGAACACCAACTACAGATACGGGCCAGAGGAGATTTTGTATCTCTTTGAAAACTCCGATGCAGAGGCAGTTGTCTTTCATGCAGTTTTCGTTGATCTGATTGAAAAAGTGAAAGATCGATTGCCATTAGTCAAGCGCTGGTACATGGTGGCAGATGAGTCCGGCAACTCAACACCATCGTGGGCAGTGGACTATGCCGCTGTGGTCTCCGAGTCGAAGCCCGATGTGACGCCCCTGCAGCCCCTCACCGGAGATGACATGCTGTTCCTGTACACAGGTGGAACAACGGGAATGCCAAAGGGCGTGATGTGGCGACAAGAAGATCTCGTCACCGTTCTGGGCCGTGGTGGTAATGCAATAACTGGCGTTGCGCCTGCTGAGTCGGTAGAAGAAGTAATTTCCCGAATCACTCCAGGTGAAAACTCAAATGTGATGTCATTAGTTGCTTGTCCGCTCATGCACGGCACTGGTCAGTTTTCTTCATTTATCAGCATGGCCATGGGTGGCTGCATCGTCACTATGCCAAATAGGAATTTTGATCCTGCGAAATTGTGGGATGAGGTGCAGAAGCACAAAGTGTCAAACATTGTGATTGTGGGATTGGCGTTCGCAGGTCCTTTGCTTGAGGTTCTCGACGAGAATCCAGGCAAGTGGGACCTCTCGAGTGTTGTGCAAATGGGTTCATCTGGAGTGATGTGGAGTCAAGAGAATAAGAACGCTTTGCTTGAACACATTCCGCAAATGTTCATTACTGACAGTTTTGGTTCTTCTGAAGCAGTAGGCATGGGAATGTCTGTTGCTGCAAAAGGTGCAGCACCAAAGACTGCACAATTCGCTCTCGGTCCAAATTGTGCAGTATTCACAGAAGACGGACGACGTGTAGAACCTGGAAGTGGAGAGCGAGGTCTAGTTGCAGTTGGTGGGGCGATTCCCCTTGGTTACTACAAAGATGAAGTGAAGACAGCTCAGACTTTTCGGATTTTTGAAGATCGGCGCTGGACAGTTCCAGGTGACTGGGCAGAAGTGAATGAAGACGGAACACTTCATCTACTTGGAAGAGGATCGGTCTGTATTAATACCGGTGGAGAAAAAGTTTTCCCTGAAGAAGTGGAAGAAGTGTTAAAAACACATGATGCGGTTCGCGATGCTGTGGCAGTGGGATTGCCCAACACGCGCTTTGGTGAAACCATTTGCGCAGTGGTTGAAGCAACTCCAGGAGCGTCACCCACTCTTGAAGAGTTGGC
>JALRGJ010000068.1 GCA_023253435.1 Ilumatobacteraceae bacterium
CCACATGGCAGACATATTTAATCTCAGCGGAAAAGTGGCACTCATTACGGGAGGTAATGGTGGCATTGGCCTAGGAATGGCTCGAGGTATTGCTAGCAAAGGTGCTGATATCGCAATCTGGGGAACCAATGCGACAAAGAACACAGCCGCTCGGGAAGAGCTTTTAACCTACGGAGTCAAAGTTCTTGATCTGATTTGTGACGTGGGCGACCAATCACAAGTAGAGCAATCATTTGCGGCAACGGTTGATGCGCTTGGATCTGTTGATTCTTGTTTTGTCAATGCAGGTGTTGGCGGTCATTCGGGCGGCTTTGTCAACATGACAGATGAAGAGTGGCATCGCGTGTTGCGAGTCAATTTGGACGGCGCGTTTTACACGGCACAAGTTGCTGTCAAACACATGGTTGCAACAGGTAAGGGTGGAGCTGTTGTCTTCACAACTTCAGGCTCTGCCTATTACGGCCAGCAAGGCGGACAACATTATGGAGGTTCTAAAGCAGCAGTGATCTCCATGATGAAAGGAATTGCAGTGGAACATGCTCGCCATGGCATCCGTTGTAATGCAATTCTTCCGGGCTGGATTGAAAGCGAGATGACTGCCGGTGCATTGGGGTGGGACAAGTTTGTAGAAAAAGTTCTGCCACGCGTTCCTATGCGTCGGTGGGGGGACCCCAATGATTTCAGTGGTCTCGCTGCCTACTTAGCGAGCGATGCCAGTAAGTATCACACCGGTGATGTAATCACTATTGATGGTGGCTACCACAGTTTCTAAATGGAGAACGTTTATCCGGCGGGATGCGCCATACGGGCGATTGCAAATTTACGATCGAGTCGTTTTTGGTTCCACGAGTGCATATAGCCACCAATGAGAAATCCAAAACCCAAAACAATGAGCCCGCCAACACCGTCTAGCCAGAAATGATTTCCGGTCACAACAATGCAAAACAGTGTGAACGCGGGATACAACAGCACAGAAACTTTTGTCCATCTGCGTTTTAACAATGGCCACACTCCAAAAGCGCACCACGATGCCCATCCAATGTGCAAACTTGGCATTGCTGCATATTGATTTGAGGCTTTTGCAACTCCACCAGAGTTGAAATCCCATGGGCCACCGTATGTATCTAACGTGTCTTCAAATCCAAAAGTTGTTGCACCGTTGTAGTTGCGTGTTTCGTGATCATGGCATGCGCCACCATATGTGACATCAACCTCTGTCACGCTTGCTGCCTCTAGCGCTGCAAGTTCTGTGGGAGTAGGAGGACAAGGTACGTCTAGGAGGCGAGGCGGCATGAGAGGGAAGAATGCAAAACCAATAATTGCTAATCCCGTCATTGCCGCAAGTGCATTTCGATACAGCGGGAAAACATCTTTTCGTTTTTTAAAAAGAACAAAGAAGATTCCGATTGTGACTGCAAAGTGGGCAGTCCCGTAATAGGTATTCAGTAATTGGATGAACCACTTGTACGGCAAGAACCATTGCTGCACTGTTTCTTCATGGAAGAGACCTATTGCTCGCTCCAAACGCACAATCTTCATGGCGTTGTTGAAAGCGCGCTCCGAGCCATCGAGTAATGATGATCCGAATTGGTTGCGTGTGAGCGAATACACCAAATAAAAGCCACCCATGATGGAGGCTTCCTTCCACCACAGTGTGCGGTGCTCCCGTTCCTCTTTGGGATCAATGGCTGGTGGGTACGTGCTCATGTGCGCCCTCCACATTAGGACTCGACCGACACGGTGTCATCACTCCTCAGTAGGCTGACGGTCGTGAGCCTTATAGACCTATCGCATGATTTTGATACCTCAGTTTTAGAACGTGTTCTCGCAAAAGGAAAATCCACTGGCGCTGGGTTTTCTGAAATCTTTATAGAGGACAAGCGCTCTATGGGGGCCAGCTTGGACGACGGAAAAGTGGAGCAAGTATCTAATGGTCGAGACTCTGGTGCAGGCATCCGAGTGATCAACGGCGACACCACCGGCTTTGCATACACGGCAGATCTCACTGAGGCCGGGCTTATGGCTGCAGCCGAAGCGGCCGCGGCCGCGGCCAGCACGGGAGATGGTGGAGTTCACAAGATTTCTTTACATCCCATGACACGTCAGAAGGTCAATGAGGTTCGCATTTTGCCGAGCAGCATTTCTAAAAAGCAAAAGATTGAACTTCTCTCCATAGCAAATGAAGTTGCGCGTGGCGTCAACGACGCAATCGTTCAAGTATCGGCAGGGTACTCAGACTCACAGCGTCGGATACTTGTGGTGAACTCAGACGGTGTTTTTGCGACAGATGAGCAAGTACGAACAATCTTTCGTGTCAGTGCAGTTGCCAATGGCGATACCGGTATGCAGACCGGCTACGACTCCCTTGGGCACACCATTGGTTTTGAATTGTTTGATGAAGAGAGTGTTGAAGAATTAGCCGCTCGGGCTGCTCAACAAGCTGTAACAAAACTACGTGCACGCCCTGCTCCTAGTGGTGCTGTTCCTGTTGTCATTAAATGTGGCTCGGGAGGCGTGCTGTTTCACGAAGCATGTGGTCATGGCCTAGAAGCAGATCTTGTTGCACGTGGCGCGAGCGTGTATGCAGGCAGGCGAGGTGAACTTGTTGCATCACCGTTAGTCACTTTGGTGGACGACGGCACAATGAGCCGTGAGTGGGGTGCAATAGGAATTGATGATGAAGGCCACGCCAGTCAGAGAAACGTATTAATTGAAAATGGCGTACTCACCGACTACATGTGGGACCACATTCGTTCCCGCAACGAAGGTCGTGCTCCTAGCGGAAATGGGCGTCGACAAAGCTATGAGCACCTTCCTATGGTTCGAATGACGAACACTTTTGTTTTGAATGGAACAGAGGATCCTGAAGACATCATTCGCGATACTCCTCATGGTGTGTATGTAGCCAAACTTGGTGGTGGCAGCGTAAATACGGCAACTGGCGATTTCGTATTTGGTATGACAGAGGCGTATCTCATCGAAAATGGTGAGATAACTGAACCTTTACGTGAGGGAAATCTCATTGGTAACGGACCACAAGTATTGGCAGATATCGATCGATTAGGAAATGACTTTGCTATGGGTAACCCCGGAACATGTGGCAAAGATGGTCAGGGTGTTCCTGTTGGAGACGGTCAACCGACTCTTCGAGTTAAGACAATGACAATTGGTGGCACAGCCTCATGAGTTCTTCCGTTAATGATCTTCAGGCAATTGCAGACGCAGTAGTTGCTCAGGCGCAACCTGATGAACAAATAGAAGTTCAGGTCTCACGATCCACGGAAACAGACATCAGAGTGCGCGAAGGAAACCTCGAGCATTTTGTATCTGCACAAAGTCAAGGCATCAGCGTGGTGGTGATTAAAGAGGGCCGCACCGGTACGTCCAGTGCCGGAACATTGAGTGATGAAGCAGTGGCGGAAGTATTAGCGGAAGCGCGAGAAAATGCTGAGCTTGGGTCTTATGACGAATGGGCCGACTTGGCGGAGCCCGATGGTGTACCTGTGGTGAAACAAGAACTGTGGAGCGAGAAGCTAGCCAGTTTTGATACGGCCAAAAAGATAGAGATAGCAAAAGAGTTGGAGCGCATTGCAGTCTCTTCCGATCACCGAGTTCGCATTGACGACTCCAATTATTCAGATGGTGCAACTGAGCGTGCATTTGCTACTACTAAAGGAATTCGGGCGAGCAGTAGAAGTAACCATTGCTATGCCACCGTCAGCACTATGGCTGATGACAACGGTGAAACTCAAACAGGGTGGGCTTTTGCATTAGGGAAAGATCCTTCAGAGTTCAATCTTGAAGAAGCCGGTAAAAAAGCAGCGGCCCGTGCCACTCGTTTATTAGGAGCAGTTAAACCACCATCAAAGAAAGTGACTGTGGTGTTAGATCCAATGGTCACTGCGCAGTTTCTTTCCATTATCGGCTCCACTTTGCACGGAGAGAGCGTTGTCAAGCAGCGCAGTTTGTTTGCCAACAGAGTGGGTGAACAAGTTGCAAGTCCACTCATCACGCTCATAGATGACCCAACGGACTCACGTGCTTATGGAGCTCATGAGTTAGACGGCGACGGACTTGCTGCCCGAAAAAATGTTCTCATTGAAAACGGTGTACTCAAGATGTTTGTTCACTCTTGGTATTCGGCTCGACGAATGGGTGCAGCAACCACTGGAAACGCCGGTGGCTGTGGAGCTCTGCAACTCATGCCTGGGAGCAAATCCCAGGCAGAGTTAATTGCTGATATTGAAGAAGGTGTTCTGATTGACAGTGTTCAAGGCTTGCATAGCGGCGTGAACCCCATTTCTGGAGATTTCTCAACGGGCGCTTCCGGTCTCATGATTCGCAATGGAGTAACAGCAGAGCCAGTGCGTGAATTCACTATTGCTTCAACTCTGCAGAATATGTTGAAAAATGTTGTTGCAGTGGGAAGCGATGTTGATTGGCTTCCGATGAGTGCGGCGGGTGTGAGTCTTGTCATTTCAGATATCAGCATGAGCGGAGCTTGATTATTTATGGCATTGGCAGCAGCTGCCGCCATTGAGCGACATCCTCATTTATCTGAGCCGTGTCCTAATGGCTGGGTGAGGGTAGACCTTCACTCCCACACCATGTTCTCTGGCGATTCCACCACCACCTTGGACGAAATTGAAGAAGCCGTAGTGGAAAGTGGAATTGATGTGTTGTGCGTGACAGATCACAACGCAATAGACGGTGCACTGCGATTGCAAAAATCTTTGGCAGATATTTGCCGAGTAGTGGTGGGAGAAGAGGTGCGCACCCACACAGGAGAGATCATTGGCCTTTTTCTGACTGAAAAGATTCCATTTGGTGCAAATGCGATTAATACAGCCACACAAATCCGTAATCAAGGTGGGCTTGTATACATTCCGCACCCTTTTGACCCCATGCGCAGAAACATCACGGAGCAATCTTTGATTGAGTTGTGTGAGTTAGGGCTTGTAGATGCCATAGAAGCTCATAACTCAAAAACGTCATTGCCGTCATTGAATGCACGGGCTCATTCTTTTGGGAAGGAGCGAGATTTAGCTTTGGGTTCCGGTAGCGATGCTCATGTGCCACACGCTTTAGGGAGCGCATTTCTTGAAATGCCCGATTTCGATGGTCCTACTGATTTTCTTCAGAAGATGCGTGAAGGAAAAATAGTGGGTCACCATTGGGATAAGCCAAGACCCTGGAGTGCGCGGATCGTTCCTTCAGTAGTTGACGACTACTAATAGCTTCCCTCGGCATGACGATCCACTCCAAGAAGTTGGACGAGATCTTCGTGGAGTTCCATCCAGACATCGTGGTAACTGCTACACATCACGCCAGTGAATTGCTTGGGGTCGCCGGCCTGCAGTTTTGCAAGAGATACAGAAAGGCGATGCGGGTACGTAGCGAAACGTGGGAGTGCAGAAGTGAAACCTGCATGCACTGCAGCGGCACGTTGATGAAAATCTTCTAGTGCGGAAATGCGATCTGCATCGTATGAAGCATCTGAGTGATCGTTCACGGCACCATCTCGAGTTTGCCAACTTGCACACAATTCCTTGAACTCTTCATTGAGTGCAAGGAAGTCGTCGTAGTGCTGACGCAAACCCTGCAAAATTTCGTTGCTGTAATGGGGGAGAAGTTCAGCGTGTTTGGCCTTGCCCTCTGGGGTTGGTTGCCATAGTCCTCGTGCCTCAAAAAACTTCGCTAGTCCTGCATCAGCCAGTTGTGGCAGTGTTTCTAGAGCCACAACTATGTCCATGTGGACTACCTCGGCAATAACTTCTGCTGATGCAAATCCCTTGATGCGTAAAGAATGCAGTAACAAAAACTCGATGTCAGATTCAGCATGAGGAGTAAATGAGCCTTGGGTGGTTGTTGCGTCAGCAGAAGTGCGTTCCGTTGGCGCACCTTGTTTCTGTGCGGCGTCGCTCGTGATTGCATTGAGTACTTCTGCGCTGACTTTTCCGGCACGTAACAGAGCCTGAGCGGCTGCAAGACGCGCAATGGGAACTCGATAAGGAGAACAACTGACATAGTCCACTTCATTGTGAACGAGAAACTCAACAGAAACCGGGTCACCGGCATGTTCACCGCATACACCAATCTTGAGTTCTGGTTTCACCTTGCGAGCATCAGTACATGCAAGTGAGACCAATCTTCCCACCCCGGCTTGGTCTAGTCGTTCAAATGGATCAATAGGTAAGAGGCCGTCACGGATATAGGCAGGGAGTAGCTTGCTGCCCACATCGTCTCTGCTGAATGCATAAGTCAGTTGAGTGAGATCGTTTGTTCCGAATGAAAAAAAGTCAGCAACTGTGGCAA
>JALRGJ010000069.1 GCA_023253435.1 Ilumatobacteraceae bacterium
TGCCGTGGCCGGTGCTCTCACGGGTATAGAGAAAAAGCTGGACATTTTTGGAGTCGTCTTTCTGGCGGGGGTCACAGCCCGTGGTGGTGGATTCATGCGTGATGTGTTGCTGGGGGCTGCACCTGTAGCGGGATTAGAAGACTGGCGCTACATCGTGACTCCGGCAGCCGTGGGGCTCATTGTCTTTTATATCCACCCAGCAGTTTCCAAACTGCGGCGCGCGCTCTTACTCGTTGATGCTGCCGGTATGGGTCTATTTGCAGTGGCTGGTGCTCGCAAAGCCATCGACTTTGGTCTTGGACCTATGGGATCCTGCGTGATCGGAATGATCACAGCCATCGGAGGCGGGTTGCTACGCGACGTACTGGTGCGAGAGATTCCCTCCATTTTGCATAAAGAGATCTATGCCACTGCGGCTCTCCTTGGCTCCATTGTTGTTGTAACGGGAGACAGAATTAATTTCAACAACATCGCCACTGCAGTCATCGCTATCGCGGCGGCTTTCACTATCAGAGTGTTGAGCGTGTGGCGTAAATGGTCTGCCCCCTCTCCCCGTCTCTAGCCCTCGTCTCCGTGGCCATTTCCAAGTTGGGAATCATTCTCATTTTCAGTATTCTTGTCACATGGGCAGAAAATCATCCCTAGGCAAGACACCAATTGGAAAGGCATCCATTGGCTCATTGATTGCCGTCAGCGCAGCAGCGCTTCTTGGTGCATGTTCAAGTTCTGCACAAACTTCTGTTATCTCGGTCTCAGCCTCGTTCTATCCCATTGCAGAAATTGTTCGAACTGTGGGCGGAAACGAAATTGATGTTCAAGATCTCACACCCATCGGACATGATGCCCATGACACCGAGCTCACAGCCAAGCAACTTCAACGACTAGAGAAGTCATCAATCATTTTTTATTTTGGAGATGATTTCCAACCAGGTTCTCAAAAGGCGATTGAATCCCAATCATCACAAAAAATCGTTGATCTCTTTGAGCCATCAACCGTTAATGGAAAAGAACTTGTTGTGCCAAGAATCAGCATCGACTCCACATGTCAAGGATGTGAATCTGGCAAAGAGTTAGATCCTCATGTGTGGTTGAACCCTTCGCACATGATCACACTTACCCAAATTGTGCAAGAAAGACTGTCGCAATTGGCACCTCAAAAGCGTGACTTCTTTGTAAGCCGTGCAACCACCTACATGAATCAACTCTCGGAACTAGGTGAACTCATTGATTCTTCGTTTCAGCGGTGTGAGAGCACAATTTTGGCAACTGAGCACAACAGTTTTGGATATTTCACCTCTAGGGCCAAACTGTCTCCACTCCCTCTGGCGGGGTACTCACCAGATCAAAGTGTCTCTGGCAAAGAACTCACTAGTCTCACCGCATTGTTGAAAAAGTCAAATGTTTCGACAGTGTTCGATGAACCATCTCTCGCTTCAGATCTTGTCAAACAAGTGGCCAATTCAATTGGTGCGCAAGTGGATTCTCTCAATGCGGTGGAGTCAATTACTGACGAACAGTTATCTGCGGGCGAGAGCTACATCAGCATCATGAAAGACAACATCCAGAAAATGAAAAAGGCTCTGCGTTGCTCATGAGTTCCCCTGTTCTGCAAGCGATCGATCTCTCAGTCTCATATGGAGATACTCGGGCGCTCTCAGATACAACGTTCTCTCTTTCCTCAGGGGAATTGGTGGCTGTCGTTGGCCCCAACGGTGCAGGAAAATCAACAATGTTTAAGGCGCTGGCAGGATTCGTTGATCATGAAGGAGACGTCATTGTGCATGGCCATACATGTCACCATCACGAGCGTCAGGCAATTGCATATATACCTCAACAATCAGACGTAGATCTTCGATTCCCCATCACCGTGACAGAGGTGGTGATGGCAGGAAGGCGTCGCTTTCATGGCGCAAGAATGTCGCCAACTGCCCAAGATGCAGCCACGGTCAATGCATGTTTGGCTCAAGTAGACCTTGCAGACATGGGCAACAGATCACTCAGTACTTTGTCTGGAGGGCAAGTGCAACGCGTCATGTTGGCCCGCGCAATTGCCCAGGAAGCAGATGTATTGCTTCTCGACGAAGCACTCTCGGGCGTAGACACAGCACATACCGATGAACTCATTGCCTTGTTTCAACAACTTCAAGCACGCGGCACTTCAATCTTGGTGTCTACTCACGATCTCGCACTTGTACGGTCACAGTTCACTCGTTGTTTAGCTGTCAATGGCTCTTTACGAGGCGACGGCTCTCCGGCCGTGGAACTCACAGGACAAAAACTTGAAGTCCTCTTTAGCCATGCCCCTCATGAAGGTCACCTCTAATGCAATGGCTTCTTGATCCATTTCAGTCTGACTTTTCTCAGCGTGCTGCACTCGTTTGCGTGATGGTGGGAATTCTCTCACCTGTTGTAGGTACATGGATCTCACTACGACGCCTTTCATATCTCGGTGACTCCATGTCTCACTCGCTACTGGGTGGCGTTGCACTTGCCTTTGCATGGTTTGGTACAAACGCGATTCTCCTCGGTGCGTTGATTGCAGGAATTTTCATGGCAGTAGTGATTCATTACCTCTCCCAGAACAGAAGGCTCGCACACGACTCCATCATCGCTGTCGTAGGAAGTGGCATGTTTGCCTTTGGCGTACTTGCACTAAATAAGATTGAAACATCGGTATCGCTCTCCCATTTCTTGTTCGGACAGCTACTCACTGTCAACAGCCTCGATGTTTGGATCACCGCCGCACTCACAATATGCAGTCTCATTTTTGTGTGGCTCCGCTTCGATGATCTCAAGTTCTCCACATTTGATAGAGACCATGCCACCCAGGTGGGCATCAATGTTCAAAAACTCGATGCTGCACTACTTATTCTCTTAGCGATCTGTGTCGTGGTGTGTTTGTCCACTGTGGGAACAGTTCTCACGGTGAGTTTGTTAATCACACCTACCTCTACTGCGCGCCTGTTCTTCAATACGGTGAGCACTATTACAAAGGCATCCATTGCCATTGGACTTATTGAAGTGCTGGGTGGATTTATTGTCGCCTATCACGCAGACCTCCCACCAGGTCCCACCATTACATTGGGAACCACAGTGATTTTTATTGTGGCGTATGTCATTCAGTATGCAACATCTGAACGCACATACATTCAGCACTCACATAAACACGAACATCATTAACAATCACATTCCACAAGTATTGGTGTACCTAACACCGAACCGATAACACTGTTGTGTTGCACAGAAGTAAAATTGGTGCATGACAAACAACGCAGGAAAACGTCGGATTCTCGTGGGTGTAGATGGTTCACCTAACTCACAGAAAGCAGTCGATTGGGCAATCAGTTTTGCTCACGCAGGTGACACCGTCATTTTGCTGTCGGCGTGGAGCCCTATTGTTGTTCCAGCAGACATGGCAATGTCGTACACCTTCGATGACACTGCAGCTCGTGAAACCCTTGATAAAGAAAACAAGAGAGTGTCTCAAAATGCAGCGAACAGGGGTGTGAGTTTGGCATCGCACTTTGAAAACAATGACCCCCGAAATGCTTTGCTCTCCACCGCCGCAGATCTTGTTGTCATTGGCTCTCGTGGTCACGGTGGTGTAATGGGCTTGTTACTTGGCTCTGTTGCGGATTACGTAGCACGCCATTCCAAAGTGCCTGTAGTGATTGTGCCCGCCGACCAACCAAAGCACTGAGTACCGTGGAGGCATGACCTCCCAATTTGATTCCTCCGGAGTAGATCTCACCACCCTGACACTGTGTGATTTCGCCAGTATCCGCGAGGGCTTACTGAACATTGTGAGTGGTGGCATTACTCGCGTTGGTACTCGCCAAGACTTTCCGGTGCAGTTGGAGTCATACATTGCGATGTCTGTGTATGTACAGCCGCATCGAGTAGACGACGAGCATCACGGGCGGGTGGTGTTGCGGTATCCAGAAACTCTCGATGAGATAGCGCGGATTGATTTTCAATTTAATGTTTCTGCGGACAGAAACCCAGGTGAAGGACTCTTCTTTCCGTTTGCACTACCTCTGCGAGGAATCGTGTTTCCTCATGCCGGTCAGATAGATATTTCAGTCACCCTCAATGACCAACCTGCTGGTCTTGTGACCTTTTGGTTGTCGGAAGCGTCGTAAATACACACCATGAAAAGACTTTTTCACATCTCAATTTTTCTAACTGCGTTAGTGCTGATTGCAACACTGGTGACTCTGCCTTCGCAGACCGCGATCGGTGCATCTGTACAGGCGCCACATTCTGATCCCGCTCTTCCATCTGTGGCAAATGGTCTCACGCGATACGTGGCCAGATTCACCGATTCATTGTCATCCTCTGCAATCAATTCATTACTTGTGGCATTTGAAGCCAAACAACAACGTAAATTCAGCCGCGCTTTTAATGGTGGCGTCATTGATATGCCGCCTGGACAAGCCAAGAAAATGGCAACAAATGCCGGAGTGTTATGGCTAGAAGAGGATCGAGCAGTGCAAAATACCGCTTCTGTTTCCCCCACACCATCGTGGGGTCTAGACCGTCTCGATCAGATTGATTTGCCTTTTGATTCAACATATTCGTATGCGAGTGCTGGAGCCGGTGTCACTGCTTATGTAGTGGACACTGGTGTGAAAATTGGCCATACGGAATTTGAAGGCCGATACCGAAATGGGTATGACGCATTTCTTCAAGGCGGAGATGACTGCAACGGACATGGCACACACGTGGCAGGAACTCTTGCCGGCGCAACATACGGAGTTGCCCCTGCCGCCTCCGTCGTATCGGTGCGGGCTCTTGATTGTGCGGGAAATGGAACGTTGTCTGGAGTTATCTCTGCAATTGAGTGGGTCATCACAGACCATGTCTCTGGTCCAGCAGTGATGAATCTCAGTCTCGGTACCTCTAAAAGTCCATCGTTGGAATCAGCTATAGATCGCGCATTTGCAGATGGCATCACTGTTGTTGCGGCAGCGGGAAATGCAAATACCGATGCATGCAACACCTCTCCTGCCGGTAACAAGACTTCTGCGCTAACAGTTGGAGCAACCACAACAACAGATACTCGTGCTTCATTTTCAAACTACGGCACATGTCTTGATCTTTTTGCTCCGGGGGGATCAATCACATCAGCAAATTTTCAGAACAATTCTTCGCCGAGCGTGATGAGTGGTACTTCCATGGCTGCTCCTCATGTAGCGGGAATTGCAGCACGTCTGCTGTCGGTGAATAACAACGCAACTCCACTAGCAATCATGAATTTGATTGAGAATGCAGCAACACAGAACAAGCTCACGGCAGTTGGCTCAGGATCTCCCAACAAACTGCTTCATCTCGACGGCGTCATCACTCCCGTGGCCCCCAAAACCACTACTCCATCTGCGAATCCATTTCCTTCCAGTGGTGCGCCAGGAACCGGTACTGCGATGGCTCCTACGAGCCCAGGTAAACCCACCAGACCACAGGTCACTGCAGGAGCATTATCTGCATGGGCCGACTGGACTGAGCCAAATGATGGTGGCTTGCCCATTTCTGGTCATGTGGTTCGTGTGTACGTAAAAAAGAAACTCACCACTCAAGTAGTTCTAAATGCAGAAAGTTTGCATGTTGTTTTTGGATTAAAAGCAGGAGTTCAACATTCATTCACAGTTGCCTCTATGAACGGTGTAGGTGTAGGTCCGTTCTCTGAGATGAGCAATACAGTCATCCCAGTTAGAACCGTCAAGGAATACGGTGCTCCCACTCTTTCAAATTTGCTCGACATTCTCCCGGGTAAACCAACATCGGTGAGTCTGCGACGTTCCGGAACTCAACTAATTATTAAATGGAAACCACCCAAGAATGCTGCTGTGTCTTCTTTTGAAGTTCGCATTTACAAGCGAGGCAAACTTCATACCAAAGTGATTACGCCATCTCCAGGAGGGATCAAGATCTCTGGTCTCCCGCGAGGAACCTATGCAGTTCATGTGACCTCCACCAATATGGCAGGGTCTAGTGAACATTCGCCTCGACGAACAATTGTTCTCTAGTGAGGCAAATGCTTGAAACGCTCAAGCGCAGCAGCAATTTCTGCTTCAGCAGCTAAACGGCCTTCCCACCCTTTGACGGTGGTGTCTTTGTTTGGCTCCAGCAGTTTGTATACCTCGAAAAAGTTTCCGACTTCATCAAGCAAATGTTCAGGAAGATCCTCAATGTCTTTGTACTG
>JALRGJ010000070.1 GCA_023253435.1 Ilumatobacteraceae bacterium
AAACTTCTTATCCAAAACGACATTACGTCCCTTTGGTCCGAGAGTGACCTTTACTGCGTCAGCAAGCTTGTTGACGCCTGCTTCAAGCGCACGTCGCGCTTCATCATGAAACTTCAGTTGCTTTGCCATGTGAGAATTACTTTCCGACGATGGCGAGTACGTCGCGGCTTGTGAGGATCAACAGATCTTCTCCACCGTGTGATACTTCAGTTCCGCCGTACTTGCTGTAGAGAACTACGTCGCCCACTTTGATATCGAGTGGGAAGTGCTCACCTTCGTCGTCACTCCAACGTCCAGGACCCACAGCAAGAACTGTGCCCTGTTGTGGCTTTTCTTTTGCAGTGTCTGGAATAACAAGACCAGAGGCAGTGGTCTGCTCAGCTTCGCTTGGCTTCACGACGATGCGGTCATCAAGTGGCTTCAGGTTCATTTTTTCCTCCGAATAATCAGCGTTTCGCGGATATGGATCCGGGCGAATGCCCGGGGGGTTAGCACTCGAGGAGTGCGATTGCTAATGATACGGACCCACATCGGGGATTGGCAACCGCCACAAGTGAGTGCTAATCAGCGGGGGGTGCAGAGATCCCCAACAATTGGGCTGTTTCGGTGAGTGGCAGGCCAATCACGTTAGATAAGGAGCCCCGCACGGTCTCTACGAGAACCCCCCCTTGGCCCTGGATGGCATACGCTCCCGCTTTGCCCATGGACTCCCCTGTAGACAAATACCACTCCATGGTCTCATCGGTCATTGGATGAAAAATCACAATAGAGCTCACCACGGTTGACCTAATTTCCCCGTGCGAGCAGACGGCAACCCCGGTGTGTACTCGATGAGCGCGGCCACTCAATTTTTTCAACATGTTCCGTGCATCTTCCCTATCAGTGGGTTGACCAAGAATCTGACCGTCAACGTCCACAGTTGTATCTGCAGCCAAGATCAGTAGATCTGACTTTGCCATGCGATGCACAGCAAGTGCTTTTTCTTTTGCAAGCCTGACCACATAATCAACGGGGGTTTCATGGGGATGTGGCGTTTCATCAATGTCAGCAGGAAGCACATCTGCAGTGATACCCAATTGCTGAATGAGTTCAATGCGACGAGGTGAACGCGAGGCAAGAACGATATGCATTCGTATCAACCACCACTCAAGGCAGTGACCGCTCCATCTTCAGGAATTGTCATGTCGTCACGATTTTCTAAGTAGCCCTCTGGCAACACAACTTTGATGGGCCCGTTGGTATGACCACGTGTGAGACGTTCACCACCGGGGACTAGTCGCAACGAATGATCCATTCTGTGAACCAACTCAGACAGTTCTTGTACTGATGACACCATTGAGAAACCACGACGTGCTTCTGTTCCCACTGGGTAACCAGTCAAATACCAGCCGGCATGTTTACGAAAATTACGAATACCTGAGTCGTGACCCATGTGCGCACATAACGATTCTGCATGACGCAACATTGTTTCGAGAACGAAACCCAATGGTGGAGCATCTTGAACGTCTCTACCTTCAAAGGCATCGACAAGGTCTCGGAACAACCATGGTCTGCCTAAGGCGCCTCTGCCTACCACAACACCATCGCAACCTGTTTCTTGCATCATCCGAAGCGCATCTTTTGCTTCCCAAATGTCGCCGTTACCTAATACTGGAATTGTGGTGACTTCTTGTTTGAGTTGTTTAATGGCTTCCCATCGGGCATGGCCACCGTAATGTTGCTCTGCAGTGCGAGCATGTAAAGAAACTGCCGCCATTCCCTCCTCTGCCGCAATACGTCCAGTCTCTAGGTACGTAATGATGTCGTCATTGATTCCGATGCGGAATTTGCATGTCACTGGAATGTTGTAGGGAGAAGCAGCGGCAACAGCAGACTGAATAATTGCTCGTAATAAATTGCGCTTAACTGGTACAGCAGCCCCTCCGCCTTTGCGGGTTACTTTGTTTGCTGGGCATCCAAAGTTCATATCAATGTGATCAACTAACTGTTGTTCACACAGCTCTTTGACAGCTTTCCCTACGAAATGTGGGTCACTCCCATAAATCTGCAGACTACGAAAATCTTCATCTGGCGCAAAGCCCACCATTTTGGAAGTTCGTTCATTTTTATGAACCAAGGCGGCGGCCATCACCATTTCACTCACATACACAAGACCCGGACCCATGTCTCTACACAAAGTGCGAAAGGGAGCATTGGTCACTCCTGCCATAGGAGCGAGGACAACGGGCACGGGGAATGTGCGGCCACCAAATTGAAGAGGTTTCACGGGCAATGTCAAGCTCATCGAGGAACCGCAGCCAATTTCAGGTTGGGATACGCACCACATTCAAGTGAGGTGGGACCATCTGACTTCAATCGATGCCACGCAGCAGATGCGATCATTGCGGCATTATCGGTGCACATAGCTCTACTCGGCAATGCCACCTTGAAACCGGCTTCGTTACCGCGTCGTGTCATTTCAGAGCGAAGTAGAGAGTTGGCAGATACTCCTCCACCAAGAACTATTCCCTGGGCTCCCACTTGTTGTGCGGCGCGAATTGTTTTGGCGCACAACACATCAACCACTGCTGCTTGAAATGATGCTGCGACATCAACATTATGCATTTCGGGATTTTTCTTTACGTGGTTAATTACTGCTGTCTTCAACCCACTAAATGAGACATCTAAACCATCGTGCATCATGGCCCGTGGAAACTCGACGGCGTGAGGATTCCCTTCGGAAGCGATTTTGTCAATCACTGGTCCGCCTGGATATCCGAGATTCAGATATCGAGCCACTTTGTCGTATGCCTCGCCTGCAGCATCGTCGATTGTTCGCCCAAGCACGGTGTAATCACCATGATCTTTCATGTGAATGATCATGGTGTGCCCACCCGATACCAAGAGCACAACCAATGGAAACTGCAGTGACGGATCATCAAGTAATCCCGCATACAAGTGAGCTTCCAGATGATTCACACCTATGAAGGGCTTATTCCACACAAGAGACAATGATTTTGCCGCAGAGACCCCAACAAGCAACGCACCAATGAGGCCCGGGCCGGCAGTAGCCGCGACAGCATCGATTCTGGTGGGCAAGATTCCTGCCTCTTCAATGGCAGAGTTCACCACTGGTAGTAACGCCTCTAGATGTGCCCTACTTGCAACCTCGGGCACTACTCCACCAAATCGAGCGTGAATGTCTATTTGGCTAGACACGATGGACGACAAGACATCTGATCCACCCATCACCACCGATGCTGCAGTTTCATCACAACTTGTCTCTAACGCGAGAATCACCGTTGAATCGTTCACTTCAGAACTCATGATGGTCGCCTTGATTCAATCAATTTAATGCGCTCTAAAAATTCGGGAGTATTCACACCATGTGCCCACATGATGATGGCATCATCTTTGTTCTCGTAATATCTCCGCCTTACTCCGGCGGGAACAAAGCCAAAACGCCGGTACAGCTGCTGAGCCGCAACATTTGAATCACGTACTTCAAGGGTCATAGCTTCACAGCCTCGATCATGTGACAACAAAGCGAGATCGAGCATGATCTCAGTTGCTACACCCCTGCCTTGCCAGGAAGGATCTACTGCAATATTGGTGACATGGGCATCATCACCTGAGAACATGAGCCCCCCATAGCCAACCATGGTGTCTCCCACATAAGCCACCAAGTAGTAGCGATCACCATTTTTCATATGCTGAAGTTCACTTACAAAAGTGCGATGAGTCCAGGGCTTTGGATACACCTGATCTTCGATTTCTAAAACACGACGTAGGTGTCGACGGCGCATTGTCTCTGTCGTGAGCGCATCGTGCATTTTTTCACGCAGGAAACTCATGAGATTCCCTCACGTACTTGCCAATTTATTTCTGCATCAGGAGCACGCAAATACATTGGTGTCACTGCTGATGCACTCACGGCTCTATCTGTCACCAACATTTGACTACCAATAGTCACCAGTGCTTCAGCAGAGGGAGAATGCCCCCTGACACTCAGAGTGCTCACCCACGGGGAAGCCTCAAAGACATCCGAATATCTGTCGAATCCAGAGCCAACACACACCACTTCTTCTGCTCTCTCTGCAAGATGTATTGCAAGATCGTCTGGCGATGACACCACAGGATCTGACAGCCTGTGTGGCTCTTGCCCTGGCCCCCGCATGCGATACGTGGCCCAATACACCTCTCCTCTACGAGCATCGAGAGCTGCGGCAACTGTGAGGTCTGTTGAATCGTGATGCATTGCCACTGCGTCCAAACTGCACACAGGTGCTATGGGGATGTCAAGTGCCCAAGCCATAGATTGCGCAGCTGCCAAGCCCACTCTCATGCCAGTGAAAAGACCCGGGCCAATATCAACTGCAATTGCCGAAAGTTGATCCATTTCAACCCCAGCCTGTTGCATCACAAACTGAATCATGGGCGTCAATGCTTCTGCGTGGCGACGATCACTTGCTAACGACGTACGTGCTCGGATGCCTCGATGATCACCAAGTGCAACACCCACGTGTTCCACTGCAGTTTCAATTCCCAGAATCACGCTGCGCTCCACTTCTGAAGTGAAGCCTTCAATGGCTCCCAACGAGTATCCCAGCCATGACCTTCAACTGAAACGGTGATGGTTCGACACTCTGTGTCATCGGCATCTGCCTCAAGCGAAACAATCAAAGCGTCACCCAGAACTTCTTGAGCGACATCGCCCCACTCAACAAGGCCAACTGCGCCCATATCTAGTTGCTCACGAATTCCCAAGTCTTCAACTTCCCCGGTACTTGTTAAGCGATACAGATCTGCGTGCAACACAGGGACTCGCCCTGAATCGTACGTGTGTACAAGAGTGAACGTGGGCGAGGAAACATGGTCGTCTTCGGATACTCCCAATGCTCGTGCAAATCCCACTGTAAAGGCAGTCTTTCCGGCTCCCATTTCTCCCACCAACAAAATGAGATCGCGTGGTCTCACTATTGACGCTATTGCAGACGCAATGTTGTGAGTATCAGCAAGTGAACGGGCAACAAGATGAATCATATGTATTGCCTGAAAACACGAGGGCTCAAACCACACACGATTTCATAGCCAATTGTTCCAAGTGCATCGGCCCAGTCGTCTGCAGTCACGCTGTGCTCCCCTTGCTTGCCAATGAGCACCACTTCATCACCAATTGTGATGGAAGTATCACTTCCACAATCAATCAGAATTTGGTCCATAGTGACTCGCCCAGCAAACGAACAATGATGGCCATTGATAAGAACAGGGACACTGGTATCTGCAAGAGCGCGAGGAACACCGTCGGCATAACCAATAGGCACAGTTGCAATCAGCGAACCTTTTTGCAATGGTTTGATCAAGCCATACGACACGCCTTCGCCAGCTTCCACCCAACGCACTGCCGATACTCGTGCTCTGAGAGTAAGTGCGGGGATGAGTGCGCTGCACTCATCTTTTACACCATGACCAGGCAAGAGGCCGTACATGGCAATTCCGAGTCGAACCATTGAAAAGTGAGCCTCAGGGTTTACTAGTGCTGCTGCACTATTGGCAGCATGAATGAGTGCGGGTGTGATGCCCATGTTGCGAAGATCTTCGACTACAGAATTAAAAAGCAATAACTGTTGAGCATTTGCTGAGTGATCAGGCTGATCCGCCACTGCAAAATGGGTGTACACGCCTTCTAGTTCAAGATTTTCAGATTCAGATATGTACCGAGCAAGCGACAACGCTTCACGAGGGGTGGCTCCCACTCTGTGCATCCCGGTATCTACCTTCATATGCACATTCAGTACACGTTGTTGCTGTGCTGCAGCCGATGCCAATGATGCAACAGACATAGTTGTGGCAACCGTAGGGGTCAGCATGTATCCCACAATCAATTCAGATAATTCTGGTGGTTGTTCACTCAGCAACAGGATGGGTGCTGTAATTCCTGCCCTGCGTAATGCCACTCCTTCATCAACGATGGCAACACATAAACCCGTGGCACCTGCAGCTAAGGCAGCTTGAGCAACTTCTACCGCACCGTGACCGTATCCGTTTGCTTTCACTACTGCCCATACATCGGCCGGCGCTACACGTTCTTTGATGATCGCAACGTTGTGTTGAATCAGACCGGTGTGCACGCCAATACGCACCCATCGTGAAGAGAAATCAGTGGACATGTGCTGTCACCTCGCTCAACACTTCAGAAATAAGTGCAACGACAT
>JALRGJ010000007.1 GCA_023253435.1 Ilumatobacteraceae bacterium
CGCTCTTCCGATCTACCTGGCACGCCTGGACCAAGTGGCACCGCCATGGAATCTGTGGAGCGAACCAGGGTGATGGCATCTTCAAGTGTCATTGTGGCCATGTGACCCATGGTACGCAGGTAGCAGATTGATTACTTGGCTGGCAGGCTCTCCGTAATGCAGCGCGACATCTTGGTAATTGGTGGAGGACCTGCCGGTTCCGCGGCGGCCATCACAGCTGCACGAGCTGGTCTTTCGGTCACTTTGTTTGAAAAGAGTGCGTATGGCCGGGACAAAGTATGTGGTGACGGGCTAACTCCACGTGCCATTGCCGCCTTAAATGAACTCAGGATTGATCATTCAGTTGCGCATCGTATTGATGGTCTGAGAATGATCGCAGGAAAAAAAGAGCGAGAGTTAGCGTGGCCAACTACAGCTCGGTTCCCCAACCATGGTGCGGTGTGGCCACGCCAAAAGTTTGACAACCACTTGTTGGACGTTGCAATCGCAAGCGGTGTAGATGTTCGTTTTGAATCTGAAGCACTTCCAGTTCTTGAGGGTGAAAAAGTAATTGGAGTGAAGGTTGGTTCTGATCTCTTCACGGCTCCATTCACTGTTTTGGCCGCAGGTGCTCAAGGCATGGCCGCAAAAATGTTGGGCGCGGAACGTGACCCCAATGAAACTTTTGGTCTCGCAATTCGCGCTTATGCGCCTACCCCTCGACATGCTGAACGACATCTTGAAGCATGTTTAAGTTTGCGAGATGAACATGGCACTGCTGTGCCTGGTTATGGGTGGATGTTTCCAGCTGGAGATGGAACCGTCAATATTGGCGTGGGAGCGCTTAGCACAATGAAGGGATTCAAGAAGTTGAATCTCAATACATTGCTTGATCAGTACGCCGGACTCGTTCGCGACTCATGGTCTCTTGGTGAGTACATTGAAAAACCCCGAGCGTGGCGTCTGCCGATGAGCTGTGTCAAACGGTATGGCCAGGGTTGGGTAGCAGTGGGAGACGCTGCAGGTTTTGTGAATCCCATGAATGGTGAGGGTATTGATTACGGACTTGAGTCGGGAATGTTGGCCGCTCAAAAGTTCATTGAAGATCCTGCTTCTGCAGCGGTTAATTACGACCGTGAAGTTGGTGAACGATTTGACTCTTTCTTGCGAACAGGTCGTCGATTCAGCTTTCTCATTGGGCACCCTTGGATTCTCAAACCGGGACTTCGAATTGCAGTGGGCACTCAGACTGCCGCAGATATCACTCTCTCTGTCATGGGTAATTTGGTGGATTCATCAACTCCAGGAGCGGCTGGTCGTGTCCTCAAAATTGCTGACAAAACACTCCAACTAGCAGATCCACTTCTTCGCAAAACTAGGGCCTCTGCTAACTGATGCAGATAGGTTGGGCAGATGAGTGCATCTAAGCCAGACATCACAATTCCAGACGAGAATCCGCCGGCCGATTTCGTGATTGAAGATATTGAAGTAGGAACCGGAGCAGAAGCCACTTCCGGATCTGTGATTGAAGTGCATTACGCCGGAGTTGCCTGGAGCACCAAGCGTGAGTTCGATGCATCGTGGAATCGCAATGAAACATTTGAATTCCGTTTAGGTGCTGGTCAAGTTATTGCAGGATGGGATCAAGGATTCGCCGGCATGAAAGTTGGCGGCCGTCGCCGGCTCACCATTCCACCACATATGGGATACGGCTCTCAGGGTGCAGGTGGGGTCATTAAAGGTGGCGAAACCTTGGTTTTTGTTGTTGACCTTTTGAATGTGAACTAACACAATGGCTGACATGAACTTTTTTACGGCAAACGCAGCATTGGCTGGAGTTGAAAAACTTGGAGTAACAGAACTCGCACTGATGTATCGCATCGAGATGGCAGGTGAGTTGTTTTATAACTTGCTTGCCGAAAAAGTAAACAATGATCAGGCCGCCGATTTGCTACGTAAGAATGCCGTTGAAGAGCGGGGTCATGCACGCCGTTTGGCGCGCATGATCAGCATTCTGAATGGAGCTGAGTGGACACCAAGTGCGGAAGAACAGGAGCTCCTCGAAGTTCCTCTCCCAGAAGAGATTGATGCGCAAATTTTTGCTGGAGTTGTCAAGGGTGAATTGAACGGAGACGCTAGCTATCAACGCTGGGCTGAGGCGGAGACAAACGAGGAAGTGAAACGTTTACTGCAGTTAAATGGCCGCGAAGAAACAATTCACGCAGGCAGAGCTCAACAAGTATTTGATCTTTTGAGCGCCTAAGAACAACTTGTTTCGTAATTTAGAGGTCTCTTAATGGTGCTCCTTGGGGCAACATACGTCGACGTCTCCACCATCTACGAATAGGTGCAGTTGCATACTTACTTGTCACACCAATAATCACGGTGGAAATAAAGACTCTGGGTATGAGTTCTACTTTGGCGAGCAGTGGTGAGATGTAAATAGCCGACAACAAGGCAATGGGGTATACCCATGCAACATCGGAGACAAATCGAACAGTTTTCGACCTCGGTTTATCTACATCTGTCAACGCATTAAAAAATTCTTCTGTTCCTGCCGTCACTGTCACTTTTTCGGTCACGATGTACTGGTTGGCTTTCTCTCGCAGTTCTTGGCGAATTTCGGAGCGCTCCCATCGCCTGAGATGAACTGCATCGATAAATCGAAACACCATTTGGTACGGGTCTGACTTTTTTGCAGGCATTAAAACAGCTGCGCCCAAGCAACCTTCAGCCTTTTGTACTTCATGCAACATGTCGTTACACCATTGTTCGAAATCCGCTCGAGTACCAGGCTGGATAGTCCGAGAGATGGTGATAGTGACAGACCCAGGGGCAATTTTTGGCAGTTTTCCTGTTTCAAAGTCACCGGTAAGTTCAGGCATGCCATGTACGGTAGTTCCGGGTGCAACTGGTATGCATTCACATTCGTCATATGCGCGCAGTAGTTGTTTATTCACACCCGAATCGTGAGAGTTTGTCGGCTGCGCTCCGCGATGCATCTGTGCGAGGACTGCTGGCATCTGGTCATCATGTAGATGTCATAGATCTGGATGCAGACAATTTCAATCCAGTGATGTCACGTGAAGAGTGGACTCATTATTTAGACCCTAAGGCCTCCGTCTCTCCTCAAGTTCAGAAATATCGGGAATTTGTGAACTCAGCAGATGTACTTGTGTTTGTGTATCCCACTTGGTGGTCTGGTGTTCCTGCTCAATTGAAAGGCTGGTTGGAGCGGGTGCTGGGAGTGGGGGTTGCCTTTGATGCAACCGCTTATGGAATTAAAAGTGGGCCTCTTCAACACGTGTCACATATTGCTGTGATCACAACCTTCGGATCGCCACGTTGGTATGTCAAGTTTGTGAATGACAATGGACGACGAATGTTTAGTAGAGCAATACGTCTTAGCACCGGACTAAAGACGAAATTTCATCATCTTGGTCTCTACTCGTTAGATACTCAATCTCAGAGTGCACGAGAGAAATTTATTGTTGCAGTGGAAGCGGCGATGAAAAAAATATGAGAGTTCTCCTTATCTCCGCACACCCCTCGGAAACTTCCTTTTTGTGGGCACTTCGAGACATAGTGTGCGATCAGCTACAGAAAAATAATCACGAACTGCGCATTCATGACCTCTGGCAAGAAAATTTTGATCCCATCTTCTCGCTCTTTGAGCGAAAGAATCATGTTTCTGATCCAAATCTCAAGTTTAAAGAGTTTCCAGTTTTGAAAGAACACGTTGCAGATTTGCAATGGTGTGAAGCACTTGTCTTTGTGTACCCAACTTGGTGGTCAAGTCAGCCCGCAATTCTGAAGGGTTGGATTGACCGAGTGTTTATGAATGAGGTGGCATGGAAGTTGGAGGAAGGGAAGGCTCTACTGTCACCAAATTTGAAGAATGTAAGAAAAATGGTGGTTGTCACAACACATGGGTCTCCCAAGTGGACGAACATTCTCGAAGGTGAGGGTGGAAAGAGAATTGCTTTTAGATCTTTGCGTTCGATGTTTCATTGGCGCGCGCGATGTTCTTGGATTGCCGTGTACGGATTAGATGGCTCAAGTGGAAAACAACGAGATCGAGCTAAGGTGCGCGTTCGTCGGAGAGTGAACCGAGCACTCCCTCTTTAGATTTTGCTGGCAGCAATGCAACAATTGCGATCAATGCAAGCACTCGTACAAGCACCGCAGTAGTCACCACATGTCTTTGGTGTTCAATGCCCGCGGTGAGAACTGTTGCGGCATAGAGAACTGTTGTGGTGAGGGCCATTCCAGCAATACGTAGCGCAAGCGCTCTGTTATTTGGGCGAAGTGCCAATACGGCAAGTGCAAATAAGCCTGATATTGCCCAAATCTTCCATGGCATAAATAGAGACCGAGAAAACATCGCACCGTTTTCCAGCGGTAAAAAATCATCGTTTTGAGCAGCCAGTGTGGGGGAGGACAAGTCCGAGAGCCGCTGTAATGAATCTGTTGGATGTGTTGCTAGATATTTGACGTAGGTTTCCCAACCGTTTGCGACTACCCATTGAGCAAGTGTTGTGCCGCCTGCTCGGATCACTGAAGGTGGTTGCTGCCCACTTGGCAATTGAATGATGCTCTGAAGCGCGGGGTCTAATTGACCTGCATAGTCATACCCGATACTTGTGCGTACTTCAGGAATATCGGGCATACCTTCTTTTACAAACCAGTTGTAACGGTTTTGATCTGTGACAACTCGATCCATGAGTACCGTGTAAAAATTCAGAGTGCTGTAGGGCTTGTTGCCAAGGAGTTGAACAAATCCCCATGCAAAGACACAGCTCAGCGCAATTACAAGGGGTATTCCACGAGCACCTTTTGTCTTTGAAATTCTGATTACTGCAACTGCTAGTAACAGAGTTATCACTACGAGGTGCGTTGGCCTTGTAAATACGACGAGGATCAGTGCGATCCACCAGGCGATTCGGACAACGCCACTACGGGAGAAGGTGACAGAAATAGTGAGCGTCACCAGAAGGACAGCAAAACTGATTCCTAAAGATTCTGACAACATCGCAACGTCGTATCGAATGATTTGAGGTGCAAGACCAAGTATCAATGTGGCACACAGAACGATTCGGGAATATTTGGTGCGTTGTGACAGAAGAAGTGCAAGACACGACCAAGCAAAGACCCCAATGCACACCTGCAGAAAAACACGGACGTCTTGATTTGTAAAGACTGAATAGAACAGGGGGATTGCCCAGAAGCGTTCGGTTTCGCCAATGAAAACTACGGATTCATAACTTTGGGAATCTGGAAATATGCCCAGCGGTTGCCCGACGGATGCCGTCATTCTGAGAAAGAAATAGACAGCTATGGCAGTAATGGGGAACACCCGCGTTCGTGACAATTGCACTAGGCGCCGCATAACTTCACGGTAGTCGGGTGCGCATGTGGTGCACTGTCTAGTACCGTGCATGTTCATGAAAACTCTTCTTGTGAAAGAACTTGGCTCACTTGACACTCTTGAACTTGCTGAAATTGAGGATCCAGCAGTTGGGCCAAATGAGATAAAGATTGAAATCCTTGCGTGTGGTCTTAATTACGTGGACTCACTCATGATTGAAGGTCGGTACCAAATCAAGCCACCAGTTCCGTTCCGACCTGGGAGTGAAGTAGTTGGCCGAATCATTGAAGTTGGCGCGGAAGTCACCACTCTCTCGGTGGGGCAGCGGGTATTCGTGCCAGTTGGTGTTGGTGGGTTTTCTAGCCATGCAGTGACACATCATTTGCGAGCATTACCGATTCCAGATTCTTTAACGGACGGCCAAGGTGCAACTTTTATGCAGAGCTACCTCACCGCTTGGTTTGCATTTAACAATCGAGCCGTCGTGGTGGAGGGTGACACCATGTTGGTGCTGGGCGCCGGTGGCGGAATTGGACTTGCCGCAGTTGATCTCGGTGTTGCGATGGGGATGAAGGTTATTGCTGCTGCATCCTCTGAAGAAAAACGTCAACTTGCTCTTGATAAAGGTGCATTTGCTGCAATTGATGTTTTGAACGAAGACGTCAAAGTCCGCGCTCGAGAGCTTGCGGATAACAAGTTGAATTTGGTGTATGACCCAGTTGGAGGCGATCTAGCGGAGCAGTGTTTACGTGCTCTAGCTCCTGGTGGTCAGTACCTTGTTGTTGGATTTGTGGCAGGAATTCCCAAATTGTCTGCGAACCAAATCTTGCTCACCAACCGAACAGTTGTGGGTATTGACTGGGGCGCGTGGATGGCAAAAAATCCGCTCGACAATTTCAACATGCTGCATGAAGTAATGGCAGAAATAAGCAAGGGAACGCTTAATCCTGTGGAGCCAATGTCGTACCCAATGAGTCAGGCTGCTCAAGCTTTGCGAGATATGCAAAATCGCAAAGTTGTGGGCAAAGTCGCTTTGGTTCCAGATTTCTGAATCAGCTAGCTGGTGAGCAGGTAGCAGTGCCTGTATCCAGGATGGTGTTGGTAGAAGCGCTCACAAACGACCATGTGTACGTAGTGGGAGTCAGATCTAGCTTCACGACTCCGTGCTCATCATTGAATCGAAATGCACTTCCTGGTGCTGGTGTGAGCAACGGATATGTTTGTGCCCCACCTAATCCAGAAATAAATAATGCAGTACCAGTGGCAGAAGGAATACCGTCTACGCCCAAGGGCTCAAATCTTTCATAGTGGTGATCATGAGCTGTAAACATCACATCTGCGCCGCCGTTAACTGATGCATCCCATAGGGGTTTGGCACTAGATACCGGATACAGACCACTTGAAAATGGAGGGTGGTGCATTAACACCATGGAACATTTATTTTCTGATTTTGCTAGTGCAAGTTGCTCCGTTAACCACCTGGTTTGATGTGATGTTGCGGAGCATCCATCTGTGACAACTCCAACACACCATGAATCAACTCCAATGATTCTCCAGCCAGCAGCATTTGTAGTCCAGTAAGAGGCAGACATATTGCCAAAGTATTGGATGTAGCCATTTGCGCCGGGAGTGATGTACTCATGATTCCCACGCACTGGATAGGTGATTGATTTGAAGAGTCCCCATGTTGGGTCGTAATGGGTGAGTAAGTCTGAATAGCTTGCTGCCTCATATTGAAGGTCACCCAATGCCATCACCGCATGTGGTGCAATTGCAGAGATTTGTGCTGCCGTGGTTGCCTCTCCACATTGAGAACCCAATGGCCCCACACCATATGTTGCTTTGCGCGTTGCATTGCACGAGATATCTCCTGCAAGCACAAGTGTTGCTGCAGTATCAGAACCAATTGCCTTGTACCTCACGCCGTTTGGCCAAACAGCCGTACCACTGGTTCTGTTAGATCTACTTGAGTCACCTAATTGACCCGCAACCCCGTATCCCCAACACCACATTGCTCCTTGAGTCATGGTTGTTGCACACGCATGGCTCAGACCCGTTTCAACGGAAAGAACTTGCCCTACTTCAGGGCCAGCAATGATTCGTTGAGGTGTGTAGCGAGAGATATTTGATGCGTTGGCCAGCTGCCCGTATCGGGCTCTTCCCCAACACCATGTTTCCGGAACAGAAGTGGATGCACAGACGAATTCTTCACCTGCAGAAACAGAGACCACTTCTCGCAGACTCATTGTGCGCGGAGCTAAACGAGATTTTCCTGGTTTGACTCCTTGTTGACCGTAATTGTTTCTGCCCCAACACATCGCGCGCTTTGAAGTATTCACAATGCAAGTGAATCCGCTGCCCACTGACACGCTGACGGCACGCACTTTTGGCACGAGTCGAGGACGTGTTTGGCTCAATGGAGATAAGCGGCCTAAGCGGTAGTAGCCATTGCTACCCCAGCACAAAACTGTTTTGTTCGTTTTTGTGGCACATGTATGAACCGCGCCCGCAGATAATGAAACAACACTGGAGATTCCTACTTGTACTGGTGTTGCAGATGAAATCTTGTTGCCATTTCCTAGCCGACCAGAGCCATTGTTGCCCCAGCACCAAACGTTTCCGTTCAACATGAGCGCACAGACATGTTGCGTGCCCACACTGACAGAGGCGACTCCTGTGAGAGGCACTGGGGTAGGAAGCGGTGAATTTGCAGCTGCAGGAAGTGCACCCCAACAAGTGACTGAAGTGTCTGTTAACACTGCACAAGAGGTGTTTCCGCCTGCACTAACACTTGTTGCATTGGAAACCTTTGTTTGAGCAAACGCGTACGTGCGTTCATAGTCGCCAGTTCCCAATTGTCCGAATGTGTTGTCACCGGTGCACCACACGGCAGCATCGCGCACCATGCAAGTATGTGATGCTCCTGCACCAAGAGAAGTAATGATCGGAACAGACTCTGTGGCCGGACCAGCAAGGAGACCTGGGCGAGCACTGACTACTCCAGTTGAGATTGCTATTACTGCAACAAGAAGAGCGAGAGCTCTAGAGAGAAAACGGTTCATACCCTGGTGCATGTAGTGGCCATGGAGCCACATTTTCTATGTGTTTGGCCAGCCCAAACAACAAGCCATCGTGAAAGCGCGGAGCAGTGATATGAAAACCACAGGGAACTCCGTGAATGTCTAATCCCATAGGAACACTCATAGCAGGGTGGCCGGTGAAATTGTTGTCGGCTGTATTCAAGGTGACCATTGGGTCGTCTGTATTCCCTGCGCGAGAAGGCAATGGGCCCTCTGCTGGCCAGGAACGGGCATTGACTGTTGGGGTCACAAGTACCGCACCGTCTACAAGCAGATCATCAAATTTTGCTGAAACTTCATGGCGGAATCGCTGAGCAGCGATGTAATCATCGATCGTGACTTGAGAGCCAAAGTTCAACTGCATTTGAACGTAATCAGACATTTGTCCCCATCGTGTCTCCTCTGAACGAAGACTCTGGGTGAGCTCTGCCGTAGAAATAGTGAACCAACTCCACATGGTTCTGTTATCGCTTGGAGATTCAACCCGAATAACTTCAACACCACTCTTAGTTAGTACGTCGAGCATATTTTCAAAGTTCTCTTCAATGTCTGGATCTACATCTGTTCTAAAAGTTCTACATGCCAACACTTTTTTAGGCATTTGGGGATCTAGGGAAATTCCTGAACGAGGGATAGATAAAAAATCTCCGCGAGCGGCACCAAGGGTGATGGAAGCCTCGTAGTGCACATCTGCAACGGTGCTTCCAGACGAACCTTGAGTAGAAAACTCAATCCATCGGGGAAGTATGTTGCGCCCAATTGCACCCATGGTTGGCTTGTAGCCAACTAGTCCCGTTGCAGATGCAGGACCACGCACACTGCCACCACCATCAGAAGTTGTTGCAAGTGGAGTGAGTGCAGCGGCTAATGCTGCGGCGGAACCGCCACTGGAACCTCCTGGTGCCTTCTCTAAGTTCCAAGGATTACGAGTTGGTCCATACACCAAGTTTGTTGTGTAAGCGGTTGCACCAAACTCAGGACTATTTGTTCGTCCTAAAACAATTGCACCCTCAGACCGCAGACGTGCCACGACTGTGTCGTCCACTTCATCTGGTGAGGATTGTGCATACAGAGTGGAGCCTGAAGTGGTGATGTGTCCTTTCACCCGAGCCATGTCTTTTACAAGAAGGGGTAATCCAGCAACCGCTCCCTTCCTGTTGTGTTTTTTTGCAGCGTCCAACGCTTCATCTGCATATAAGGCAACCACAGCATTTAATTCAGAGGCCGCCTGAATTCTTCTGATGCTTTCTTCTACCAGTTCAACTGGGCTAATTGCGCCTGAGCGCACTTGTGCAGAAAGTTCAGAAAGCATTAGTCCAATCTAATTGGTGTTGTTACAACCTCAGACGAAGTTAGCGAACAGGAATCCAGCGCCAATCAAGATGAATGATGGTGGGATCTACTATTTCCATGATGGAGAGCCCAATAACACTGGCTCTCGCCGACATTCCCGTAGTTGTTCTGATTGTGGCGGTATCAGGCGCTTTTGACGCGGCTACCTCAATAGTGCGACGTGCAGCCAGCGCATACCCAAGTAATTGTTTACTAATGGTCTCTGAATGTCGTGAAGCCAGGAGACATTCAAGTCGGAAGCGTCGCCATTGTTGATTTGATGGCGACATGTAGCTAGTCAAAATATTGGTGATCTCCGCACGTTGATCTTCTGCGCCAAATACCTTTGCCCAGTCTTCTGCGTCATGTTTACTTTGGGGAGGAAACAGCACCTCTAGGCAATCACTCACCAGAGAGTCTTTGTTTTCATACAACCCGTAGATGGCGCCCACACTCACACCAGCGCGACGTGCAATTCGAGAAACGGTGGCACGGTGTACTCCTGAACGTGCAATGACATATTCGCTAGAACTGATCAACGCATCACGGATTTCGTCGTAGGTGGTGGGGAATTGATACGGGATTCGCTCAGCCTTTGGGGCATTTTTTTGCGATGGCTTTGTGGGGCTTTTTACGGCTCTTGAAAAAGTATCGATCAATGGTGTTGGATCGATCATTGTCTGGGCGTCAACACCGTACGCAGAGTTAAGAATTGCGGCACCAAAAATTGTACAAATGGCTGACACAACTGCTTGGCGATCTGGTCCGTCTATGGATGGCCCAACGCCACGGTCGTCGAGTAAGCCATTTATGTCTCTTTGAACAACTTCGCCAATCACTTCGTCACGTCTTGATGCAATGATGACTTCCATTGCGCTTCCAAGATCTGGAACTGCATCGGCAGAGCTTGCAGCAAAGAAAAGCTCACGAATCTTTTCACTGTTTGTAGTGCGCTTAGCAATGACATCGTCAACAACGAGCGTCAGGATCTCTGAGAGCATGGGCCAGAAACTTTTTTCCCATGCGAGAACTACTAGTTCTGATCTGTCATCACAACGCGCGTAAATTGCACCGCTTGAGAATCCTGCATCAGCAGCTACTCGTGTGAGCGCCATCTGGTCTACACCCACTGTATGAACCGCACGTGCTGCACTGTGTGCCACCTTGAGGTCTGTTTGGCGAGACTTCTCTGATTGCTTTATCCCGATAGCCATGCAGTGATTGTTTCATAGCAATGACCAACTAATGGGGTCGTGGCCAGCACTTTGTAATGTGCGGTTTACCTGGGAAAACGGTTTAGAACCAAAGAAACCATTTCTTGCAGAGAGCGGGGAAGGATGAGCACTCTCGATGACTTGGTGTTGTGGGGATGTGATGAGGCCTTTTTTCTTGCGTGCTGGTGCACCCCACAAAACGAATACACAACATTCACTGCGCTGGTTGAGCGCTGTGATGACCGCGTCCGTAAATGTTTCCCAACCATGGCCTTGGTGTGAACCTGCTTCACCTTGTCTGACGGTGAGTGTTGTATTCAGTAAGAGCACACCTTGTGTGGCCCATGATGTGAGATCACCATGAGATGGAGTGGCAATTCCCAGATCGTCATGCAGTTCAGTAAAAATGTTGCGTAAAGACGGAGGTATTTTCACTCCGTCGCGTACAGAAAAACTCAGTCCATGCGCTTGATGAATTCTGTGGTACGGGTCTTGACCCAAAATGACGACTTTGGTGTTTTGAAAGGAAGTGAGTCGCAAAGCTGTAAAGACTTCATTCTCTGGCGGGAAGACTTCATGTTGAGAGCGTTCTTGACGAACGAATTCTTGAAGGCGCAGGTAATACGGTGCATGAAATTCGGGCTGAAGCACTTGTTCCCACGATTCATCCACGGCCACATCGTACGAAGATCTGTAATTTCATAGGTGAGGGTAGGAAATTTTTTCCAAAAAGACGCCATTCTTGACGTGTCTCTTGCAAGACTGGATGCCTTATGGACCTGGCGTTGGCTGTTGACATTGGTGGCACCAAGTTTTCCGTGGGATTAGTCACCCGCAATGGAGAACTTTTAGACCGCCAAATGGTTCGGGTAGATCACCATGCCTCCGCAGATGAACTCTTTGCGGACCTTGCCGAGGCAGTTCAGTCTCAAATTCGCCGTGCTTACGATCATCACGGTCGGCAACCAACTGTTGTGGGTGTTGGTTCAGCTGGCCCCATCACTCGCAATGTAGAAACAATTTCTCCTCTCAACATTCTTCAGTGGCGCGGATTTCCCCTGAGAGACAAACTCCGTGAAGTGACAGATCTAGAAGTATTTGGCGATGGCGACGCCAAGGCGCTTGCTCTTGCGGAGGGCTGGCTTGGGGCTGCTCGAGGAGTTGACAACTTTATGGCCATGGTTGTCTCCACCGGAGTGGGAGGGGGCATTGTGCTCAACGGTCAACTCTTGGAAGGCGCCACAGGCAATGCCGGCCATATCGGACATGTGATTGTTGAGCCAAATGGTCGACGCTGCACGTGCGGTGGTCGCGGATGTCTTGAGGCAGAAGCATCTGGGCCGGCAATTGAAGCAATCACTGGCAGACCACCAACGCAACCTACATACGAAATCATGGTGCGCACTGGTCGACTTGTGGGACGAGGTGTTGCAAGTGTGTGCAACTTGTTAGATCTCAAACTGGTGTGTGTAGCCGGAAGCGTTGCTATTGGTTTTGGTGCAACATTTTTTGAATCTGCACAACGCACACTCGACGAGTTATGCGGACTTGAATTTTCTCGTAAAGCTCGAATTGTGCCGGCACGTTTGGCCGATGAAGGGCCTCTTGTTGGTGCAGCTGCAGTTGGATGGCGTGGACTTAACAGACTGCAAACCGCATAAATAATTTGCAGTTCAATTAATGGGTTACTTCACCCACTGTAAAAGATCTACTTGCACACGTGTCAGTGGTTGCTGAACATCTATCCACTCACCAACACTTGGAATTGGTCTGCCACGTGCAATCAAAAGCATCGATGTATGCATGTGTGGGGGTTCCAATACATTTAGTCGCTGACGTTGAAAGTGAAAAGGGCTTCGTCCATCTGGCAAAAGACCCACTCCATGGGCGGTGCCACACCCCACCAAAACAATCTCGCCAGGGCCATTTATGAGGGTTTGTGTATATCCCGCACGGGTTCCGGGCTCTACCGGGTGATGATCCAAGATGTCTGCGGACAGCTTCATCATTGACTTATCGCCATGCCATAAAGAAGTTCCCATCCTGATTCGGAATGAACGTGACGGATGGTCTTTACGCAATTTTTCATATGTTGATGCATCGAGGTGACTTACATAAAGAGGCAAAGTTGGATCGAGAAAGTCGAGCCAATCAGTGATGTCTCGCATATGCAAAGCCATGTCACCTTCTATTGGTGGATGAATTGAGTAACCAACAACAGTCATCCGTGCATTGGCGATATCGGCTAACAACGGTTGAAGATCAGTTGGTTGAATGCCATACCGCATTGCTGATGATTGCAATTTAACAATGACATTGCCAGACCATCCGGCGGTAGAAAGTGCAACCACATGATGAGGAGCGCCAATCGTAAGCACAGTATTCAATGGCATATTTTTTGGTGGAGCGGTGAGAGTAGGAGTGAGAACGATGGGAGTGATTCCAGATGGAATATCTCGTGCCTCAAAAATGGTTCCCACTGCAACTTCTTTTGCTAACTGGCCAGCAAGTGGCATGAGATTCCATCGACGAAAACCGTAACCATTACCTTTTACGACCGGTACAAGATTGGGCATAGAGCGCGCAACGCTCTGAACGTGATCCATCCAGATCTTTTCGTTCACTGCGAGGCGTATAGTCACATCTCTAACGGTAGTCCGTTATTACTGAGAGCGGTGTCGATTCTTTATGAATGTCGTTTTTGAGTCTTGCGAATCGTAATCACAGGCACGAGGCATCGAACATTGCGAGTTTGGATAACACTTTTCCAAACCCCAAGGCCGTACATCGCATTTTCGAGGGAGCGAACAGCGATGTATCGGAGTGGATAGGAAGATTTGCGTCGCATCAAACCAAAAATTGGGGGAACGAGAACGCTAAAGGTGAGCATTGCTGCCGGATACACATTAAAAAATCCAGCAATCAGGAAGAGGGGCCACCAAGCGCGAGTAATGGCTTGGGCAGTGAGTGACAGAGTGGATCGAAAACCTAAAAATATGACGCGCAGTCGATCAGGTAGGGAGAGACGAGTGGAGCGCAAAGTTATGAGGAAGTAGATCACTGCACATGGCAGAAGAAGAAAAAACGAGAATAAATTTCCTGAGATCAAGGCGAGTGCGGGCAGTAATAAAAACAAGTGTGTACGTAGTGGTGAAGCCGTAAATGGATGTCGCTTATCCAGAAAGGCCGCACTAGATCCGTAGCCGAATCTTTGTTTGAGGAGGGCTCGAATTGTTTGACGAGGCTGATGCTGACATTGAATACTCGGTACGTAGCGACACATGTTGCCACTTTCCACTGCGCGCCATATGAGGTCTACATCTTCTCCTTGACGCATGGAGTCGTCAAATGCACCCAATTGAAGAACACTTTCTGTGCGAGCTACCAAGACAGCAGTAGGCACATAAGAAACTCGTGAAAGTGGGCGCACCAACGCTGGTGCATCTCCAAGATCTAAGGGTGAGTGAACCGATTCATACTCATGAATGAAGTCATCCAATGGTTCAGTTTTCAGTCTCGGCGCAACAAATGAAAGCTGTTCGTCTGCAAGATAACCAGCAAGTTCTTGTAACTGTGATGACGTAACAACGGTATCTACATCTACAAATGCCACATATTTGGTTTCAACATGATCAAGTCCAGTGTTCCTGCTATTTGCGGGCCCTTGGTTCTCGGAATTTCGGATGATGTGAACCCCAGGAATATGAAGTTCTTGAGGTGAATGATCGTCAACAATCACAATTTTGAGCCCATGCAAGGCCTGCGTTATCAATTCCAATTGCTCTCTCTCTGCATCATTACGAACGAATGCAGGGATAACAACGGTGATGTCTTGGCTGTTTGCTGGTGTCACAGACACCGGGTGTGCAGAGCCTGTGGCAAGGAGTCGACGAGTAAGCGATTCGTGGCCATCGGGAAGCGAGGAACCCTTTTCAATTACATCAAGTATTCGGGCACCAGCATCGGTAACCGCGAACGACATCAGTGGGGAGCCGGCGAGAAGATGCTTGCCATTTGCAGATCGAAACCATTGTCGGTCTGGTTGAAGTTTCATTAGGGCGTCCATTGTGCTGAACAGTTATTCAGAAATGTCTGCAGACTCTGTACGTACAATTTGAGAACTTCAGCGCCGTGTTCAGCCGAGGCGAGCGTTGGATTACCAAGTACTCCATTTTCTGCCACTGATTTCACACCACTTTCTCGCATTGACTGAATCAGAATTTGTGTATCCCCCAAAGCACCTACTTCAGCAAGTGACATGTCAACTAACTCCGGGGCAATGGTCAACATGAGGGACGTTTCTGTTTTGCCAGCATGCATGTCTGCGCCTGCATAAGAGGGAAGAGACCAGATGGAGTGTCTGATGTTTTCAAAATGAAGTGCAGATGCAATTGCCTTTAACGCATCTGCATTACCGCCATGTCCATTCACAATGCAGATACCGGTGGCCCAAACAGCTGACCGACAAATGGCAACCACGGAATCAACAAGCGGTTGAGTTCCTGTGCTCAGAGTGTTGTCGAACCCAGCATGTTCATCACTTGCAGAAATTGCAATAGTGGGTGCAACAATAAACTCTGATGAGTTGGCAATGGAATGTTTGACCACTTCATTAATAATGATGGAGTCGGTCTCCGGTGGAAGATGCGCCCCATGTTGCTCCCACGAGCCAAGTGGAAGAACAACAATTTTTGACGTCACGATGAGTGAGATTCAGTGACTGGAGGTTCAGTCCCTGTAAGAAGTCTCTTGATATTGGAGAGGTGGCGAATCTCAATGAGAACTCCAATTCCAATGAATGAGAGCACTTCCCATATCTCATCTGTTGTGATTGCCACGGCAACGAGCACTAATGGGACGATGACAATTGATGCAATAGAAGCCTTCTTTGAAACCTTCATAATGGCGATCCAACCCACAGCAGCACTCAACATGATGACTGGATGGAAGGGCAAGAGCACACCTGCACCCGTCGCAATTCCTTTGCCACCTTTGAACTTGCGGGTGATGGGGAAGATGTGGCCCAGAATTGCGGCCGCACCGCACATATAAGCAATAGGTCTGTCACTCAAAGTGGCTGTAACAGGTATTGCACCTTTGGCTGCATCGAGAACAAACACCATGATCCCGTACTTCCAGCCAAGTGCTCGAGCAACGTTGCTTGCCCCTGGATTACCAGAACCAGTGGATGTGATGTCTACTCCTTTTGATTTGGCGATGATGATTGCACTTGGCAATGTGCCAATCACATATGCAAAGACAACAGAAATCACTGCGACAATTGGGCTCATGCGTGAACCTTCTGTTTCGGAGGCTTGGAGTGATCTAGTGAAGGTCGAGGAGTGAGTGCAACGGGTACAGACGCCAGCAAAATCTCACCATCGCCCCCCACACACTCTGGGTCTGGACCGTCTAGGGGCAATCCCGTAAAGAATTTTGCCGCCATGCAACCACCTTGGCAGGCATCGAATGCACCACATGATGCACACGCTCCTGCACTTTGTGGCTCGCGAAGTTCAGTAAACAAGTCAGACTCGCGCCACACCTTGGTGAAACCACCGTCTGCAAGAACAGTTCCTGCTTTAAATTCATCATGAATGACAAACGGGCAGGCATACACATCGCCGAGTGGATCAATTAAACACACCACGCGCCCAGCGCCACACAAGTTAAGACCTGGTAGTGATTCTTCACCTAATGCATTGAGGTGAAAGAAAGAATCTCCTGTGAGAACGTTTTCCCCGTGTGCCAGTAGCCAGTTATAAATTTGGCGTTGTTGGGCGTTGGTGGGGTGAAGTTCATGCCACGTATCGGCGCCTCTACCCGCTGGTCGTAAACGTGTGATACGTAATTGAGCACCATATGAATCTGCGAGTTCTTTAAATTGATCTAATTGGTCCACATTGTGTCTGGTGACAACAACTGAGATTTTGAATTGACCAAATCCAGCGTCACGCAGGTTGTTCATTGCACGAATGGCGGTGTCGTAAGAACCTTGCCCTCGAACTGCGTCGTTGGTTGCCGCATCTGTGCCATCGAGACTGATCTGAATATCTAGGTAATCAAGAGCAGCTAGCCGCTCGGCATTTTTCTTATCGATGAATGCGCCATTGGTGGAAAACTTCACTCCAATGCCATTGTTGATCGCGTGTTCAATAATTTCAAAAAAATCACGACGAACCATGGGCTCTCCGCCACCAATGTTGATGTAGAAGACCTGTAGATCACGAAGCTCGTCTAAGACGGTTTTTGCTTGTTCTGTGGTGAGCTCGTGTGGGTCACGTTGCCCACTGCTTGATAAACAATGAACGCATTCCAAGTTGCATGCGTATGTAAGTTCCCATGTCAGACAGATGGGGGCATCGAGTCCCATCTTCATTTGATCTACAAGTCGTTCAGCGGACACGAATGATCTCCGATGTTGTGAGAGATGAGAGTGCCTGAACAAAAGAGGGCCAGCGTGATTCATCTACCCCTTCTGCCGTGAGGGCATCTCGAAGTGTTGTGTGAGATGACATGTTGCGAACTACTCGAACGATGTCTGGGTGACGAAGAAAGACAAGTCGACGATTGCCATAGTGATAGGCAAGCGCACCAAAAGGCTCTGGGCGCAATGCAACTTGAGGGTGCATCTCACACGAGGATTCAAGTGTGATCGTCATGACGCGCGGAAGAAATGTGTGGGTCAGTAGACGCCGCACATGCCGTCGATGGAGATTTCCTCTACAAGAAGTTCTTCGGTGACGACTGCTTCGGTGGTGTCGGCCTGCTCGGCCTCGGGTGCCTGGGTGTTGTCCTGATCCATATCTATGACAGTACTTGCCCAGCACGCCCACTAGAGAATGGCAGGCAATGGTGAGTAATCTCGGGGAATACCGGCTGGGCTACCAGCGCTAACAATGAGGGGGCTTCCATGAAGACCAAGGCTGCAATTCTCTGGGAAACAAATACTCCATGGAGTGTGGAAGAGATTGAACTTGACGATCCAAAGCCAGGTGAAGTTCTTGTCAAGATCGCGGCATCTGGAATGTGCCACTCAGATGAGCACCTGACAACAGGCGATCTTCCATTTCAATTGCCCATCGTTGGTGGCCACGAAGGAGCAGGCGTTGTAGAGAAAGTGGGAGAGGGCGTGAGCTGGCTAGCGCCAGGTGACCATGTGGTCTTTGGATTCATTCCATCATGTGGACGCTGCCCAAGCTGCTCTACCGGACATCAAAACTTGTGTGACCTCGGTGCTCTCATGGGTCTAGGACTTCAGATCTCTGACACAACATCTCGTCACCATGCGCAAGGTAAAGACCTCACTCTGATGTGCATGTTGGGAACGTTTGCTCATCACACGGTGGTGAACGAAGCCTCGTGCATCAAGATTGAAAAAGATGTCCCTCTCGAAAAAGCATGTCTTCTCGGATGTGGTGTGGTGACCGGTTGGGGATCTGCTGTATACGCCGCTGATGTTTCACCTAACGACACAGTTGTTGTTGTAGGTGTAGGCGGAATTGGAGCAAATGCAATTCAAGGTGCCCGCCTTGCTGGCGCAAAGCGCATTGTTGCTGTTGACCCAGTGGAGTTCAAGCGCGAAAAGGCAATGGAGTTTGGCGCAACACACACTGCTGCATCTATGGCCGAGGCACTTCCGCTGTTGCAAGAGATCACATGGGGCACCATGGCTAACAAAGTCATTATGACGATGGGAGTTGGTGACGGAGCCGTCATGGGTGAAGCAATGGCACTTGCTGCAAAGCGTGGCCGAGTTGTTGTCACCAACATTCACCCAGCACTTGAGATGGGTGCCAACATGAGCCTTCTTGATCTCACCCTGATGGAGAAGCAGGTGGTTGGTTCACTCTTTGGCTCAGGAAACCCACGTGCAGACATTCCAAAGCTTTTGGGTCTGTACCGCGAAGGGCAACTAGATCTCGATGGATTGGTGACAAAGACCTATTCACTTGAGCAAATCAATGACGGCTACCAAGACATGCGCGATGGCAAAAATATTCGCGGAGTTCTCGTTTACTAACTAAAACACTTTCACTAAGGGGGAAATATGAAATCACGTGCAGCAGTTTTGCGTGGAATCGATCAAGACTGGAGCGTTGAAGAGATTCAAGTAGACGATCCAAAGGCAAATGAAGTAACCGTGCATTGGCAAGTAGCGGGTATGTGCCACTCCGATGAGCACTTTGTTACCGGCGATATGGTCCCACCAAAAGAGCTTTTGGCGATGATGGGTGTTGACGATTTCTTCCCATTTATTGGTGGCCATGAAGGTGCAGGCGTGATCGTGGCAGTGGGTGCAAACGTCACTTCTGTGAAAGTGGGCGACCATGTGTCTGCCAGTTTTGTTCCTTCATGCGGACGTTGTCGTTATTGCTCCACCGGTAAGCAGAACCTGTGCAATATGGGTGCTGGAACGCTCACGGGTGGAATGATCACAGACGGAACACATCGCCATTTCTTGGCAGACGGAACCCCTGTCAAATTGATGGCCAAGTTGGGAACATTCAGTGAGTACAGCACTGTTGCTGAGGCGTCGGTCATCAAAGTTGATCAGGATCTTCCTTTAGACGTGGTCGCACTCGTGTCATGTGGTGTTGCAACAGGATGGGGCTCAGCAACAAAGCGTGCGGATACTCAACCTGGTGACACTGTTGTGGTTGTAGGCATTGGCGGTATTGGAATCAATGCTGTTCAAGGCGCACGCATGGCGGGTGCAAAGCGAATCATCGCAATTGACCCTGTTGAGTTCAAGCGTGAGAAGGCAATGGAGTTTGGTGCAACACACACGTTTGCTTCAATGGCAGAGGCAATGGCCACGGTGACAGAGCTCACCTGGGGTGAAATGGCTGATCGAGTGATCATGACACCAGGTGTTTTGCATGGCGACATGATGGGCGAGGCAATGGCTCTCACCGGAAAAGGTGGAACATGTGTTGTTACTGCAATTTCTCCCATGCATGAGACAACCGCAGATATCAATCTTTTCCAGCTTGCAATGTGGAACAAGGAAGTAAAAGGCACCATCTTTGGAAGCTTGAATCCACGTGCAGACATCCCCGCACTTCTTGACTTGTACCGCGTAGGTCAACTCAAGTTGGAAGAACTCATCACAAAGCGCTACTCACTCGATGAGATCAACGAGGGGTATCGCGCTATGCGTGATGGAGAAAATATTCGCGGCATCATTGTCAATGGCTGACACTTCTACTTTGCGTCAGGCTCTCTCCGGTCAGGTGGTCGGACGCAAGAGAGAACTTGAGTTAGTGCTTGCCGCGCTCGCGGCTGACAGACATGTTTTGTTAGAAGGCCCTCCGGGTACAGGCAAGTCAACATTGCTACGTGCTGTGGCGCAAAGCCTGGGCATTGGTTTTGAATTTGTTGAGGGCAATGCGGAACTCACTCCAGCTCGTTTGGTGGGACATTTTGATCCAGCACGCGTCTTGAGTGACGGTTATGACCCGTCTGTCTTTGTAGATGGACCTCTTGTGACCGCTATGCGCGATGGATCACTTCTCTATGTTGAAGAGATCAATCGCATTCCTGAAGAGACTCTGAATGTGTTGATCACGGTAATGAGCGAAGGGGAGCTCAATGTTCCTCGACTCGGACGCATTGCTGCCGCACACGGTTTCCGCTTGGTTGCTGCAATGAACCCGTTTGACGCTGTGGGGACTGCTCGCATTTCAGGAGCGGTCTATGACCGTGTGTGTCGTGTGGCGATGTCGTATCAATCTGCCCAAGAAGAGATCGATATTGTCCTCCGGAATATCTCCGAGACTCCAGTTCCAGATGAATGGCTCAATAAAGTCGTCGAGGTAGTGAGAACCACAAGAACTCATGGAGATCTTCGAGTGGGATCATCGGTACGAGGTGCAGTGGATTTTGCAAAAGTGGCTGTGTCATTGGCTGAACTTCGTGGATCCACAATTGGCGATCCAGAAGTTGGGCTTGATGCTGCTCTGGTTGCACTTTCAGGCAGAGTTCGAGTTCGAGAGGGCGGAACACGAAGCGCCGAAGAGATCATCACTGAAATCTGGACAAGTGTTTTTCAGCGAAAAGATGGAGAGTCTGGCGGGGGAAAAGTAACAGCCCCGAACCGGGGCACGGCCACAACCCGCTGACAAAAGAGGGCGAACAGGCAGAGCAAGCAGTTGCAGAGGCGGGTAAGCGCACAACATCGCGTCGAGATCTTTCTCGCAATGAAAACTTCGAACAAATTTCTCCTGAAGTGGGTGAATTGGACGAAGCTGCTCTTGACGAGGCAATGCAGTCTTCACCAGATGAGACACTTGGCTTATTAGCTGATCTCACTGGTGCTACCGATCCAAAGTTGCGCGAGTTGGCACGTCGTCTTGCAGGTCGATTGATGTTGGAATTGGGTCATCGCGGGAGAGCAAAACCTCGCGGTATTGGAAAGATGGTTGAGCAGCCGTACAGACCAGAAGCTGGAGATATTGACATCGATGCAAGTCTCGATGCAATTGCAGAATCTCATCGAAGTGGTGCAATTGATCCCGAGCGTCTGCGTATTCGTGGATGGCGAAAGCCAGGAACTGCATTTGCCTTAATGCTCGATAGAAGCGGTTCTATGGGCGGGCAGCCTCTCGCCACCTCAGCAGTTGCAACGGCTGCTATTGCTGGCAGAAATCCAGAGGACTACAGCGTGATTGCTTTTGGGAAAGACATCATCATTACTAAGTCTCAAGATGTTCCAAAGGCGAGTGAACGAGTAATTAATGATGTACTCACTTTGAGAGGTCATGGCACTACAGATCTTGCCGGAGCTTTATTGGCAGCGCGTGAACAACTTTCTCGGTCTCGTGCCGGTAGGCGAGTAGCCATTTTGCTCTCTGATTGCAGAGCAACAGTTGAAGGTAATGCTGAAGCAGCAGCAGCGGGAATGGATGAATTGATCATCATTGCGCCTAAGGATGATCATGACGAAGCGATGTCATTTGCACATCGAGTTGGTGCACGCCTTGCACTAGTGGGCGGACCTAGTGAGATACCTGAAGTTCTTGCTCAGGCCTTAGAGGTGAGCGCGTAATTAGTAAGAACAGGTGGAATCGTTTGGTGGAACGATTCCCCGAGTGTCTTGTTTAATTTCCACCGAAGGAACTGTTGTTGTGGTGGAACCAGAACGAACAGTAGTGGTCGTTTTCGGGATTGTGGTTGTGGTGGTTTTGGCAGCACCGGATGCCGTTTTTGGAGCAGTGGTAGTTGCAGCAATAATCGCCAATGTTGTTGTAGTGATATTCGTAGCGGCACCATTTGTGCTCTTTACCGTGGTGGCCAAACTTGCTTTACCCTGAAACACAGCAAGTATTTTGCGAGACGTCACACTGTCGAGATCTGGAACGATGACTGCCATTTCATTGACCATGGTGCCAGTGCCAGGCATGGTGTAACTGCCCATGGTGTCGCCATCAAAGTTCTTCATTGCTTGACCCAATTGCAGAACCGATAATGGAGTGAGTTTGTCGTCAGTAATGATGTTCTTCAGTGAGGCATTGAGAATTCCCGACGCAACGCGAGGGTTAGTTTTTGCTTTTACTAGTGCTTTTTTAATAACACGTTTCATGAAATCTTGTTGACGAGCAATGCGGCCATAAT
>JALRGJ010000071.1 GCA_023253435.1 Ilumatobacteraceae bacterium
TTCACGCTATTTCCTGTTCCCAGCAAAGGTGTGGAGGAATTTACAGTATTGACACATAAAACTGGTCATATAGATTTACACGGTTATGAACAATGCCCAGTTAAGTTACAGGGGCAAAGAAAAAATTATTTTAAGATCGATAATCCCTGGCTTATTAGAACTCCTCCGGGATACAGTTGCCTAATAATGCAACCGTTCTATCACTTCGATGAAAGATTTCAATTGATGCCTGCGATCGTTGACACCGATGTTCATGATCTGCCGATACAAATACCCGGTTACATAAAATCCAATGAGCCTGTTAACGTTGAATCAGGAACGCCTATAGCACAGATCATCCCCTTCAAAAGAGACGAATGGGAATTAGAAACTTTGACAAAACCTCATAAAACCAGTAAACTACAATTCATGTTTGCCTCAGCCTACAGGAAAGTATTCCATAATAAGAAAATTTTTAGATGAAGGAAAATAAATGAATGTTCGGTTGGTATCCTATTCACGACCCACAGAGGAATTTGAGCAGCACGGTATCGCGGATGCGCAGGAACTCATCGCGTATTGCGCCCGTGTCAGCAACCCCGCAAACCAACTCAACCGCGTTGAGCAAAATGTCTGGGAAGAATCCAATCACCAATGTGAACGCAACTGACAGGGTTAGCACCAAAGTTGCAAGTGGAGATACAACAAGTTCATCTGTATTGGATGAATCTTCTAACCACATGCTCACCACAATGCGTAAATACACATAGGCACCTATGACAGCAGCCACCATTGCAGCAATTGCAATCGCATATGAATTCACATCTACTGCAGACTTAATGACTCCGAATTTTGCAATAAAGCCAGCAGTGAAAGGAACACCCGCCTGCGCAAACAACAGAGCACTGAACGCCAAAGCCACAGCTGGACGACGCTTCCCTAAACCTTTGAAATCCTCCAAAGTTGTTGCAGAGTCAGAGTTTCCAGCCACTGAGATAACGACTGCAAATGAACCCATCACAATGACTGTGTAGATCACAAGATAGGTCATGGTGGACGCAAGACCATTGCCCGAGAAATGCGCCGCAGCCTCAACACCAATCAACATGAAGCCTGCGTGGCTAATTGAGGAGTAAGACAACATGCGCTTCACGTTTGTTTGAACGACAGCCATGATGGAACCCACAAATACAGTGAGCACTGCAAGAACAAAAACAATGGGGCGCCAGTCATCGACGCGCCTTTCTAAACCAACGAGCAAGATTCGGAGCGCTGCACCAAACGCAGCCACCTTTCCGGCTGATGCCATAAACGCCGTCACTGGTGAAGGTGCACCTTCATAGACATCCGGTGTCCATACCTGAAATGGAACTGCTGACACTTTAAATGCCAGACCCACCATGAGTAGCCCAATGCCCACAAGCAACATCACATCGTTTGTGGTGACTGAGATATTGGTGGAGAGATCTGTTCTGATTCCTGAAATGCTGGTGGAGCTTGTAATGCCATATACCAACGCAATTCCGTACAGGAAAAAGGCGGAGGCAAAGCCACCGAGCACGAAATACTTCAAGCCAGCTTCTTGGCTTTCTGGTCTGCGGCGATCACTGGCCGTAAGCAAGTACAGCGACAAACTCAAGACCTCAAGACCAAGGAACAAAACTATGAGATCGTTGGCAGACACCATGACTACCCCACCCAAAGTGGATGTCAGTAGGAGCACATACGACTCAAGCTTGTCGCCGTTGAGTGGGTCGTGATGAATTGACATCAGTAACACACCCAAAACCAATGCACCGCACAAGGTAATAGTGGCAAGAACAGAGAATCTGTCTACTGATACCGCGTTAACAATAAAAGTTGAACCTTTGACGTAGTACAGGTCGTTCCATTTAATGGCCGATGCAACAACAGCGGCGAGTCCAGTGGCTACTGCAACAGTTGCACTAGAAGTGCGATTCCAACCAGGGATCAAGGTGCCAAATAACATCAATGCGCACGCGCCACCCAACAAAATAAGCAATGGAAGTATTTGCGACCATTCAATATTTGGAGAAACAAGTCCTGCTGCGAGCATCTTCACTTCTCTCCTTCTGAATGCGTTGATTCATGCACCTTTTGCGCAGGGGCTTTATAGTCGGTGCGCGACTCAACATGTTCAATAAGTTTGTCCACGCTTGGTTCAATGCGCTCGAGCATTGGCTTTGGATACAGACCATTGAAAGCAATGAGTCCGATGAACACAAGAATTAATGCACCCTCTTTAAGGGTGATCTCTGCAAAGGATGAATTTGCTTCATCTGGTTCTCCATGAAAAACACGCTGGTATGCCCAGAGCAAATACAGAGCAGCCAAGATCACTCCGGTCGTTGCAACTATGGTCCACCAACGAGCGGTATCAAATGAACCAATGAGTACGAGGAATTCCCCAACGAAACCGTTTAGTCCTGGAACACCAATAGAGGACAGCATCACCACCATGAATGCGGCAGCAAAAATAGGGGCAACTGCTTGAATGCCTTTTAATTCGGCAATTGCTCGAGTATGGCGACGCTCGTAAATCATTCCCACCATTAAGAACAACGCTCCGGTGGAAATTCCGTGGTTGACCATTTGCAATACGCCACCGGACAAAGATTGCGATGTAATGGCAAAAGTGCCCAACACAATGAATCCGAGGTGAGCAACGGATGAATACGCAACAAGACGTTTTAGATCTGTTTGCATCGTGGCAGCGATAGCGCCGTAGATGATGCCGATAGTTGCCAACGTCAGAAACACTGGTTTCGCCCACACGCTTGCTTCTGGGAAGAGGTACAAACCAAAACGAAGAAAACCGTACGTACCCATTTTCAGGAGGACACCAGCAAGGATCACCGAACCCCCGGTGGGAGCTTGAGTGTGTGCGTCTGGCAACCAAGTGTGAAGTGGGAACACGGGAACTTTGACAGCGAATGCAATTGCAAAGGACAAGAACAACCAACGTCCCGTGTTTGTTGCAAAAGATGCCTCTTCCGCAATCTTCACAAGGTCAAAAGTGAGGTAACCGATGTCGTGACGGGCCAAGAACGCCGTTGCAATGATTCCCACCAACATGAAGGCAGAGCCAAACATGGTGTACAAGAAAAACTTGGTGGCTGCATAGATGCGCTTGTCGTATCCCCAACCTCCAATAAGGAAGTACATAGGAACCAAAACAATTTCAAAGAAAATGAAAAAGAGGAAGAGATCAAGGCTTAGGAAACTGCCCATTACGCCAGCTTCAAGTAGCAACAACCATCCCAAATATCTCTTCTCATCGTGATGCGGGTCTACACCCAAAATCACTAGAGGGAAGAGAATTCCGGTTAACACAACAAGGAATAACGAAATCCCGTCCACTCCGAGATGCCATGAGATACCCCATTGAGAAATCCAGGAATGCTCTGACACAAATTGGAATCCACCAGCGTGAGTTTCAAATGAGGCAAGGAGCCAAATGCTCATGCCCGCCACTCCAACGCTGAACAATGATGCGCATAACTTCACCCATTCAGGGCGACGATTACTGATCAGGGTAACGAACACTGACCCCACTACGGGAAGCAACACAAGGGCAGTCAGGATAGGGAACGAGGAGTGAGAAGCAGATGCAGCTTCCGATGCAAATAACGAATTCGCGTACATCAGAGAACTCCCCGTAACAAGAACCAGGCCAAAATGGCTACAACACCAACACTGATGATGGCTGCATACGAACGCACCAGACCATTCTGAATACGACGCAATAATCCGCTAGCAGAGCGAACTTCTTGCGCCACACCAACAACTGCACCATCAACTACGTGGGCATCAAAAGCTGCGATCCCATTAAATGCTTTGTAGCCAGGGCCACCAACAAGCGAAGAGACTGCGGAGTCGTATCGCCACGCATCAGCCAATATTGCTGGTTCAACCTTTTTGAACTTGCCTTTTGAGTACACAGCCACAGACAACGCAATACCGGATGCTGCAATCACAATGGCAAAGGCCAAAAGTAGCCATTTGTTGTCGTAAGCCCACGTGCCTGAAATGTTTCGTTCGGAGTGGTGAACAATTGGCTCTAACCAATGCTCAAGGAAGTGGGTGCTCTTACTAAACGGCAACTGCATCACTCCGCCAGCAACGGAGAGAAATGCCAATACGACAAGAGGAGTCACCATTGTCCAAGGGCTTTCATGGGGAGTGTGATCGCCATGGGCACCGTGCTCCTCAGCATGATCGTGCCAACGAGCTTCACCAAAAAACACCATGATGACCTGTCGGGTCATGTAGTACGCAGTTAAAAGAGCGGTAACTACACCAATTGCCCACAATGCTCTGTTGTTAGCAAAGGCATACAGCAAGATTTCATCTTTTGACCAGAACCCTGCAAACGGCGGAACACCCGCAATTGCCAACCAACCAATAATAAAAGTGAATCCGGTTATTGGCATCACTTTGCGTAGCGCTCCCATTTTGCGCATGTCTTGTTCGTGATGCATTCCATGAATAACAGAACCTGATCCAAGGAACAACAGCGCCTTGAAAAATGCGTGGGTCACCATGTGGAAGATGGCTGCAACATATGCACCAGATCCGATGGCAAGGAACATGAAGCCCAACTGAGAGACAGTGGAATACGCCAAAACTTTTTTAATGTCGGTTTGAGCTACCGCAATAGTTGCAGCGAATAATGCAGTGAGCGCTCCTACCGTTGCAATCACAGTTCCGGCCCAAGGGAACGCTGCGTGAATGACAGGAGCCATTCGTGTTAACAAGAAAACTCCCGAGGTCACCATCGTGGCCGCGTGAATCAGTGCAGATACAGGGGTGGGGCCTTCCATGGCATCTGGCAACCACAGATACAAAGGAAGCTGTGCGCTCTTACCGCACGCACCTACAAACAACATCATGGCGATTCCCGTTGCGGTAACAGCAGCGAGTGTGCCGCCCTCTGCCGCGTGATTGATGCCCTCGTACGACAAAGTTCCCACAGCCGAAAATGCCAGGAACATTGCTGTCATCATTCCCCAGTCACCAACGCGGTTTGTTACGAATGCCTTCTTGCCCGCCGTTGCTGCGGAATCGCGAGTGTGCCAGAAAGAAATAAGGAAATAGGAACACGCGCCCACGCCCTCCCATCCAAGGAAGGTGACGAGCAAGTTTTCTCCGAGAACAAGCATGAGCATGGAGAACACAAACAGGTTTAAGTACATAAAGAACTTGGGAAACTTGGGATCACCGTGCATGTAGCCAATTGCATAGAGATGAATCAAAGAACCAATACCCGTAATAAAGAGGGCCATAGTGATGCTCAGGGGATCCACCAAGAGAGCTAGATCAACTTCTAAAGCGCCGACAGGCAACCATGAAAACAGGGTGACAACATGGTGTCTTTCCTCAGCAGTACGTGACAACAATTCAAAATAAATGCTGGCCACTACGACAAAAGACGAAGCGGTCATCAAGGTGGCGAGTACACCCGCAAAAGGCTCTCCCAATTTGCGACCAAACAGAACAATCAGCAGGAACCCAGCAAGGGGAAGCGCGGGCACAAGCCAGATGAGATCTAACACGTTGCTCCCCTATCCTTTCAACGCCGACAAATCGTCTGCAGTGGCGCCAGTTCGACGCCTCATGATGGCAACGATGATTCCTAAACCAACAACTACTTCTGCTGCTGCAACCACCATTACAAAAAACACTGCTGTTTGACCATTGATATCACCTGTTTTCGTGGCAAGTGCGACAAATGACAGGTTGACAGCATTCAACATCAGTTCAATGCACATAAACATGACCAACGGGTTTCGGCGCACCATGACGCCAACGGTGCCAATTCCAAAGAGAACGGCGGCAAGAATGAGATACCACGTCTCCGTTGGTTGAACTGCAGAAAACATGGCGATCACTTCCCACCTTGATTCGACTTGATGCGTCTTGCCATCAGAACTGTCCCTACAACTGCAACGAGAAGCAGAACCGATGTCAACTCAAATGCAAAAACGTGATCTCCAAATATGGCT
>JALRGJ010000072.1 GCA_023253435.1 Ilumatobacteraceae bacterium
CTCCTTTGTGCTTTTCAAAACCGGAATCCTCAACAGCCAAAAGAGCAGCAACCACATGATCAGGGATCTGATCAATGGCAATTGGTTGGCTGTTCTGAAATTCAAAAACCCCCACCTGCTGGCCATTGACTCCCAAGATCTGAGTGCGATCAACCAGCCCGGAAAATCCCGGTAACTGAACGGGGGTTTCCTTGTGTGCATGAAGTAGGCGCCATACTTGCGGGGCTGCACCCACCACTACGCCAGACAGCAACATTGCGCCAGCCACAACGGCGATCACGAGTCGCAGCGTCCAATTAACAGGATTTCTCACAGCCTCCCCACCGTACTTGCGCTCTTTCTCGTGGCGGTGGCACTTCACCCGATACCGTTGCCAATATGTCTCAATTTCCTCACCGTGGTTTCCGTTTTGGCGTTCAAGCGAGAAGTGAAACATCTGGCAAACAATGGGCAGAACTTGCTCGCCGTGTAGAAGGAGCTGGCTACGACGTCCTCACAATGCCAGATCACTTCACTGACCAACTCGCTCCGGTTCCTGCTCTGATGGCAGCAATGGATGCCACAACCACACTTCGAACTGGCGCACTTGTCTTCGATAACGATTACAAACATCCGGTGATCATGGCCAAGGAACTCGCCACCATGGACCTGTTGTCCGAAGGTCGAACAGAAATCGGAATGGGTGCAGGCTGGATGATCAGTGACTACGAAGAGGCAGGTATCCCTTATGACTCTCCAAAAGTTCGAATTGATCGCTTCATTGAGGGCATCAGTGTTATCAGGGGCTGCATGAGTGAAGGACCTTTTTCATTCTCCGGTGAGCATTACACGATCCAAAATTACAACGGACTTCCAAAACCAGTGCAATCACCCCCACCTCTGCTCATTGGCGGTGGAGGAAAACGAGTGCTCACATACGCAGCGAGAGAAGCAGACATCGTAGGCATCAATGGCACGTTGACTGCTGGAGTTGTGGGACCAGAGGCGCTCAACACCATGACAGCAGAATCGGTGGATGAGAAGGTGGCAATTGTTGCGGCAGCAGGAGCGCATCGACTTCAAGAAATTGAAATGAACATTCGGACTTTTTTTGTCAAAGTCACAAACGACAGAGAAAGCACTGTTGACGGGATTTCAAAAATGTTCGGCGTTTCTCACGACCTCATTGACAATTCACCTTTTGCGCTTATTGGCTCTGTTGACTCATGCATTGAACAATTACAACAACGACGCGAACGTTGGGGTTTCAGTTACACCATTGTTGGCCCAGAAAATATCGATGAGTGTGCCCCCATAGTGGCCGCGCTCAAAGGAAAATAATTAGAACAAACCAACAATTCGTCCATCAGGACCAAAGTCAATTTTGAGCGCTGCTGGTGCAGAGCCAAGTCCGGGCATAGTGCGCATTTCTCCACAGATTGGGTACACGAAGCCTGCCCCCACTGATGCTCGAACTTCTCTCACATTGAGGGTGTGGCCCATCGGGGCACCCTTCAAAGCAGGATCTCCACTGATACTGAGATGTGTTTTCGCCACACAGATTGGCAACACACCAAAACCATTTAATTCGAACATCGCTAGTTGTTCGTTAGCCATTTCTGAATACTCAACTTTTGCAGCACCGTAAATAGTCGTAGCTATAGCCTCAATTTTTTCTTTGAGCGGTGCGTCATCTGGATAGAGAAACTGAAAATCACTTTTTTCCTCACACGCCGCAACCACTGCGTGAGCAAGATCTATTGCCCCTTCACCGCCATCAGCAAAATGGGTGCACACGGCAACCCGAGCCCCCAACGCTTCAGCTGCATCTTTGATGACCTGATGTTCGCTGGCAAAGTCACCAGGAAATGCATTGATAGCAACTACCGGAGACACGCCATGAACCTTCACATTTTCAATCTGCTTTATGAGATTTGAGATTCCGGCCTCTACGTCTGAAGGATTCTCTTGCAACATCTCAGGTGGAAGTGGTTTGCCTGCCACAACTTTGTACCTACCGGAGTGAGCTTTAAGAGCTCGGACTGTTGCAACGAGTACTGCTGCATCAGGAGCCATACCGGATACTCGACATTTGATATTGAAAAATCGCTCAGCACCCATGTCTGCACCAAAACCAGCTTCAGTAATGAGGTAGTCACAGAGATGAATTCCCAATTTGTCTGCAATAACCGATGAGTTGCCTGTTGCAATATTTCCGAAGGGACCAGCATGAATGAGCGCTGGTGTGTTTTCTAATGTCTGCATCAAATTTGGTTTCACTGCATCTTGCAAGATGACAGCCATTGCCCCAGCACACCCAATTTGTTCTGCAGTCACAGCCTCATTTTGAGATGTGTAACCCACAACAATGCGACCAAGTCGACGACGCAGATCTTGAACAGATGTGGCCAAGGCCAAGATTGCCATCACTTCAGATGCGGCAGTGATATCAAATCCGCTGGCACGTTCTACCCCATCTTGTTCTCCACCGAGGCCAATCACAATGTTTCGGAGCGCCCGATCGTTGACGTCAAGCACACGTCGCCATGTGATTTTGTTGAGATCTAAACCAAGCTCATTTCCTTGATGAAGATGATTGTCCACCATTGCTGCAAGTAAATTATGGGCAGCCGTTACTGCATGAAAATCTCCCGTGAGATGCAAATTCAGAATCTCCATTGGGATGACCTGGCTATATCCACCACCTGCTGCCCCACCTTTGATTCCAAATGTTGGACCCATACTGGGTTGGCGCAGTGCAAGTAGGCCTCGCTTCCCAATGTGTTTCATTGCCTGAGCTAAACCGACGGATGTTGTGGTCTTTCCCTCACCCAAAGGCGTAGGCGTAATTGCGGTGACCACCACATATTTGCCTCGTGCCTTTTTGCTGATATCCCCAAGTGCAGTCAGATCAATTTTGGCTACGTGTCGGCCATACATCTCTAGTGCCTGAGTAGGCACATCAATTTGTGAAGCAATGTCGGCCAAAGGTGCGATTGATGCTTGCTGGGCAATCTCGAGATCAGTAGGAAAACTCACGCCACATTTTCCCTGAATTCAATAGGTTTACAGCAATTGGCGAAGTAAATCGGAAATAAATTTTGCCCACCGTGCGCCATCGATTGGCTTTTCGGTGATGTCGTTCAGTATGTAACCCATGGAGTACGCCTGAACAAACAGCGCTACAAGTTCGGGATCAACTTCTTTTTTTATCCAGCCACGCTCTTGCATCTCTCTCGCAATATCACTGAATGAATCCGTCAATCGTTGCTGCTCTACAGCCAACGCCTCGGCAAATTTTTGCGAATAACGAGTCATTCCCAGCATGGTGGCTCTGTCGGCTCTGCCTTGTGCGCGCTCTGGAGAGTTCACTCCCCGGACAATGGCATCGAATTTTTGCAGTAGATCTTCTCGAGAGGTAGCCGATTTCAGTAACTGGGTTAACGCATGGCCATCGCTATCTACGTACCGCGAGTAACGCATCACCTGTGCCTGATCAAGAACATCAGAGAAATCCGTGAAATGGTGATACAAGGAGCCCTTAGAAATTTTCGATTCATCAAGGAGTTGTTCCACAGTGAAACCTTGAGGCCCATGTTCGTCGATGAGCTTGACAGCGGTCTCTATGAGTAGCAACTTCGTGGGATGGGGCGTACGCACTTTCCCATTCTGGCAGTTCAGAGTGACACATGTGTCAGTGAAACCTTCAGACAGATGGCAAGATAGACCCATGGTTCATATAGAACGCCATTCAGCACATCGTGTTGGACTCCTTCGGGCGATGGTGCTTGGCGCAAATGATGGGATTATTTCAACGGCATGCCTCATCCTTGGTGTCGCCGCCGCCGACGCCACGCGATCTGCGATTCTCACCGCCGGAATGGCTGGTCTTGTTGCTGGTGCTGTTTCTATGGCGCTTGGAGAATACGTTTCTGTGTCCTCGCAACGAGACTCAGAACGCTCCGACATCGAAAAAGAAAAGTGGGAACTGGAGACAATGCCAGACCATGAACTCGATGAACTGACTGCCATCTATCAAGAAAAAGGCCTCCCACATGCATTGGCTCGAGAAGTTGCGGAAGAACTCACCAAGCATGATGCATTAGGCACACATCTTGCGGAGGAACTTGGCATCACAGATACCACTATGGCCAATCCAGTGGAAGCAGCAGCTGGTTCGGCTGGCGCGTTCACCCTCGGCGCCGCCATTCCTCTCATCACAGTTGCCATCGCCTCACAATCGTCTCGCATTGTCGTCACTCTCATTGTTGTCACCATGGCTCTTGGTGGGCTGGGGTTTGCAGGCGCCAGATATGGCGGAGCAGCCACCAGAAAACCAACGGTGCGAGTGGTGCTGGGTGGCCTCCTAGCTATGGGCCTCACCATGCTTGTGGGCAAATTGTTTGGCGCTGCGGTGGCCTAAAGCCACATCAATTTGTTCTCCTTCGCTTTTGCGAACTACCTGTAAACAGGCGAGAATCTGAGCATGAGCAATACAGACCTCGCCAAAGTTGAATCTGCCATTGAGGCACTTCTCGCTGAATGTGATCCTAAGAAAGTGGACGATCGCACCTTCAGAGGTGCACGCTTCGATCATGGCTTGGCATGGGTTCACTTCCCTGTTGGCCACGGTGGACTCGGACTCCGACCCGAGTTCAATCGAGTGATTGAGGAGCGTTGTCGTAAAGCAGGTGCTGCTGCACAAGACCCCTCAAGTTTTTTTATGGCGCTTGCGGGACCCACCATCGTGACTCACGGCTCTGATGATGTGAAAAAGCGTTTTCTGCGCCCCATGTTTACTGGCGAAGAAAAATGGTGTCAGTTGTTTTCTGAACCAGGTGCAGGAAGTGACTTTGCAGGTCTTGGCACACGAGCAGTACAAGATGGCGAAGAGTGGATTGTCAATGGACAAAAAGTGTGGAACACACTTGCTCACCTTGCCGACTGGGGAATGTTGGTCACACGTACAGACCCCGATGCACCCAAGCACAAAGGCATGACGTACTTTGCTATCGACATGCACTCAACAGGAGTTGAGGTGCGCCCTCTCCGACAAATCACCGGTGAAGCCGAGTTCAACGAGGTCTACATGACCGATGCTCGAGTACCCGATTCCCAGCGCATTGGTGAAGTAGGAGAAGGATGGCGAGTTGCACTCACCACCTTGATGAACGAGCGCACTGCTATTGGTGGCGGTGGTGGCGGAAACGCTAAGCGTCGAGGCCCCATTGACGAAGCCATCAAAGTGTGGAACAACACACCTGCCGATCTGCGCAATGCAGCGCATAAAGACCAACTCATGGCGCTCTACTGCAAGAGCGAAGCGCTTCGGCTCACAAACATGAAAGGTGCGCAAGCTGCAAAAGCGGGTAACCCAGGACCAGAGGGCTCCATTGCAAAATTGATGCTTGCAGAGTTCAACAAGAAGGTCACCGAGTTCACTCTTGAACTCATGGGCGCAGAAGCAATGGTGGATTACGACTACACCTTCCGCCGCCCAGAGGCATTATCTGTAGATGGAGCAGATGGCGGCATTCGTCACGCATTCTTACGAGTACGTGCAAACTCCATTGAGGGTGGCACGAGTGAGATCATGCGCAACATCTTGGGTGAACAAGTCCTCGGTCTGCCCGGTGAACCGCGCGTAGACAAAGATCTACCGTGGACAAAAGTGCCACGTAGCTAGTCACTACTGAAAACCTCGATTCACCGGTCTAATGGTGGAAACAAAAAAGAGCCACCGCATAAGCGGTGGCTCTTTCCTTGGGAGTTTCTATTAGGCGGCGCGAAGTCCGCTGAGTCCTCTGCTGATGAATGACACGATTGCGTCCTTCACAGGGACCATTCCATACACGATGCAACCGTCAACACAGATTGTCATCCATGTCTCGCGCATTGAACCGGTCATAGTTGTCACGATGCTGACATTAAGTGCCCATACAAGAAGGATGCTCACTGCCAATGTGATGTGCTCGCCAACTACTGGAATGCTGTTAATGATCTTGTCCAGCTTGAGCGTC
>JALRGJ010000073.1 GCA_023253435.1 Ilumatobacteraceae bacterium
CATGCATACGGAAAGTGCGGTCCCACCAATCGAGAAGAGTGACTCCGTCAAGTGACTTCACAGCCTCCACAATTTTTTTCTGATGGTCTTCGTCTCTGCATTGCACAACCAAACTGCGACGAAGTACTGGACCGCGCACATCGAAACCATCAAGTGCTCCAATATTTCCACCTGCCTCGCCAATTGCTACACATAGCCGTCCGAGCGAACCGGGTACGTTGTCTAGCTGACAGTCAAGGGCGATGGAATAGGCGGCGTTAGGAATCGTGCTCACAGAGCATGAAACGCTATCGGTTCACCTAGATGTACTGACAATTACTGCAAATAGTCTGCTGTGGTAACAGCAAAGGCTGATCGTGCTGGATCATCGGCTTCAAAGCCAAATTCACCCTCCTCCACGAGAACTCGAACCGTGAGGTCTGCTTCTGGAGTGATCACCAAGATTCGACCATCCTCAGCGAAAATGGTCTTGTTGTCTGGCCCCCAAAACGCAGCGTTCATGCCGTAGGTGTACTTGCCAGGACCCCGCTCGTCTATCACAGTATTCATAGACCCATTGGGCGACTCCACCCACACCTTCACTCGTCCAGATTCAGCATCGGACGAGAACTTCACAATTTCTCCCATCACATTCTTCGTGAGATGAGTTGCGAGATTAGGAGAGGAAGGCACTTCTGCAGTGGGAGTGTTCACCAACTGCCCGGTGACCGCATCAATCACATATTGCCAACCTTTCACCACATTGATGCCCGGCGGATCAGTCATTCGGAAGAAAGTGACTTCAAGTTTTCCATCGGCCAACCACACCAATTGAGGAGGCAAAGGTTTACCTAATTTTTTTGCTTCTTCAGCACTCCAGGCTGGAATGCAATACAACTGACGCGAGGTGGTGCCTGACAGAGCGATCAGTCTGATGCAGTTAGTTTTTGCTTCCACATATGCCACTGTGCCAACGAGTGTTTTATCGGGCGCTTCCTGAAGCGAAGGAAACTCTGGTTTTTCCCTCTCATTGCGAAACATGAAATAGGAAACGACACCACCAGCTATCAATAAAAAAGCAAACAGCGCGACAACAACTGTAATTCCTTGTCCAGAACGCTTTCGTGCACGACGCTTGGAAGCTCCTAAATTCATCTGCTCACAATACGAAGCGAATGAATCTGAGTATCAGTACATGGATACCAAGTTCTGATTACTCACCAATCAGTTCTTTACGAACTTCACGCTTTAAGAACTTCCCTGTTGCGTTTTTTGGGATTGGCTCAGACCTAAACCAAATTTTTGATGGGATCTTGTACGTCGCGATGCGCTCTTTCAAGAAGCTCTTCAGTTCATCTTCAGTCAATGTCATGCCATCGCGAAGTACGAGCACGGCTGCAACTTCTTCTCCCAATCGTTCATCAGGAATTCCGAACACAGCGGCCTCTGCAATTGAAGGATGGTTGTAGATGGCTGCTTCCACTTCTGTGCAGTACACATTCTCTCCACCTCGCAGAACCATGTCTTTTGCACGATCGACGATAAAAATGAATCCGTCTTCATCAATACGTGCAATATCTCCAGTGTTTAACCACCCATCTTTAATTGATTCCGCTGTGGCCTCTGCACGATTCAGATACCCCTTAATAACAATCGCCCCACGGACACACAAGATTCCTGTGACGTTTGGATCACGCGGCAAATCATTGCCTTCTTCATCAATCAATTTGACTTCGAGCGTAGGAACTGGAGGACCGCAGGAATCTGGCTTATCCAGATACAACTTGTTTGAGTTAGCGGTGATAATTCCGCATGTTTCGGTCATGCCGTAGCCGGTGGTGGGGTTGCCGGTCTTTAATGCACCTTTAATTTTATGGACCAGGTCTGGCTGTACTGCAGAACCTCCACCAGAAATTCCTTGCAACGAAGAAACATCTCGCTTGCTCCAATCTGGGTGCATCAGCAACTCGCGTCCCATTGTGGGCACACCAGAGAAATTAGTAATGCGCTCGCGTTCGATGAGTTCAAGTGCACGACCTGCATCCCATTTATACATAAACGTGATCTTTGCTCCAGCAACTGTTGCGGCATGGAGGATGCAGTTACATGCTGTGACGTGAAACAAAGGTGTAGGTGCCATAAAAGAAGCCGGATACGCAACCGCCGGTGGCGTTGGCGGCTCCATCTCGCCCGCTGCGATTGCTTTTTGTTCAGCCAATGCTGTGGTGGAAGACATCGCGATGATATTCAAAATATTGACAACGGAGCCACGATGGGTGAGTTGTGCACCCTTCGGGAAACCTGTGGTACCTGAGGTATAAAAAATTGTTGCATCATCGTCCGGATCAATAGCAACATCGGGCAACGTCCCTGGGTCGGATCCCGAAATTGCTTCTTCCCACGTAATTGAATCTGATCCAACTTTTCTCTTGCTACGAACTGCAATCACATGCATCTGAGGAGCATTGGCCACTTGTTCTAATCGCTCAAGACGTTCATCGTCAGCTATGAGAACCTCAGGTTTGCTGTCGTTCAGTGCGTATTCCATTTCAGGTGGAGTCCACCACGCATTCATTCCCACCAGAGCTGCGCCGAGGGACACCGTCGCCCAATAGCTCACCACCCATTCCGGATAATTACGCATTGCAAGTGCAACACGTTGACCTGGTTGCACACCGTGGGATACCAGGTAGTGGGCAAGCTTTCGCACTTGCTCATGGATTTCCCCGTAGGTGTACCGCTCGTCTTCGTAGACCACATAATCACTTGCAGCATGGACTGCGGTGTTTTCCCAGAGTGCTCGCATATGGGGTGGCGCCGCCGCAAATGTCTTCAGAGGAACTCCTCGCACCTCTACAAATGTTGTGGCAAAGGGAGAACCTGGTGCGTCTAGTTCGGCGCGCGCATCTAGGTAGTGCTTGATCATTCCATGATTGTTGCCGATTCAGGAGCCCGGTGTGACATCGGACTCCCCCACATTGTCTGGGAGCGCACGCTTCCAACTAGCCTGACAGGTCTGTGGGTTCCGATAAATCAGTAGATGCCGACTCCGTCCGGCGTGCCAGGCAACAAGCGGCCACTCAAGCAACAACGACATCATCCACCCCACAGCACGGACACCAAGGACATGGCGCATCAAAAGTGGGAACTGCTGCGCTCACTTTGGGTGCATTGGGAGTCGTGTATGGCGACATCGGAACCAGCCCGTTGTATTCGCTCAAGGAGGCATTCAACGAGAAATCTCACCTGATGACTGTGGACACCATCAATGTGTACGGCATTTGCTCATTGGCATTTTGGTCCCTCATCATCATCATTTCGGTCAAGTACCTACTGTTTGTGATGCGCGCCGATAATAACGGTGAGGGCGGAATCTTGGCGCTGACGGCGTTGGTGATGCCAAAGAAGGGTTCAGCTGCAAAAAGAGCAGGATTACTGGTTGCACTCGGAGTGTTTGGCACTTCTCTTTTGTACGGAGACGGCATCATTACCCCTGCTATCTCAGTATTGAGCGCCGTAGAGGGACTTGAACAAGTTTCAACTTCCTTTGCCGATTGGGTCATCCCTATCTCTATCGGAATCATTGTTGGACTATTCCTGGTTCAAAAGCGTGGAACAGCAGGCATTGGCAAGGTATTCGGACCAATCATGATGATTTGGTTTGCCACTATTGCCATTCTTGGCGTCTCACAAATTATTGATACACCGGGAATCATTCAGTCAGTCAATCCCATTCATGCTGTTCGATACTTCACTCACGAGTCAGGCAAAGCGTTTTTGTCTCTTGGTTCCATCTTTCTCGTGGTGACCGGTGGCGAAGCTCTATACGCAGACATGGGACACTTTGGACGCCGTCCCATCACTATTGGTTGGTATGGAATGGTGTTGCCATCTCTCGTGCTGAACTATTGGGGACAAGGTGCGTTCTTGTTACAACACACAGGTGAACGCCCAGAAAGCATCTTCTTTGAAATGGCCCCTGAGGCCATTTTGCTTCCCCTAGTCATTCTCGCCACGTGCGCAACGATCATTGCGTCTCAGGCACTCATTTCAGGAGTGTTTTCTCTCACTGCACAAGCTGTACAGCTTGACTACTTACCTCGCATCAAAATTCATCACACTTCCCAACATCATGAGGGTCAGATCTATGTGCCCCTTGTCAATTGGGCTCTGATGGTCGCATGCGTTGGATTAGTCATTGGATTCCGCACGTCAACCAACTTGGCCGCTGCGTACGGAATCGCCGTGACAATGACGATGGCCATTACAACGCTCATCTTTTTCCGAGTCATGGTGGATAACTGGAATTGGAGTCGCACACGTGCATTCATGATCTCCATTCCACTTCTCCTCATTGAAATGGGATTCCTTGGAGCCAACATCATCAAGATTCCTCACGGAGGATGGTTTGCGCTCGCGGTTGGCGTTTTATTGATGGTTCAGATGCAAACATGGCGCCGAGGCAGAGCTCTGGTGGCACAGCGAATCCACCGCGGAGAGCGCCCCATTGTTGAGGTCCTCGACGAAACAGAAGACATCAAGCGTGTGACTGGCACAGCAGTATTCCTGTTTAAAGATCTAGGCAAGGCTCCGCCTGCACTAGTGAACAATTTGCGTCATAACAAGGTGTTGCATTCCACCACTTTGATTGTTTCTGTTGATACAGAAAGCCAGCCGCGTGTTGACCCATCTCAGCGCGCCCATGTCACAAAGGTGGCTCCTGGAGTCTTCCAAGTTCAGTTGGAGTTTGGATTCATGGAAGAACCAAATGTTCCCGTAGCACTCTCTGCGATCGACTACCACGGCCTTGATTTTCATGCCGACGAAGCCACCTATTTCATTGGACACGAATCAATTGTTGCGGGCAAAGCTCCCGGAATGAATCCGCTTTCTGAATATTTGTTTGTCTTCCTCAACAGAGGTGCAGATAGCGCGGTTCGATTCTTCAATCTTCCAACCGACCGCGTTTTTGAAGTGGGTGTTCGAGTAGAAATCTAAATGGATTTCAACATCGCGTGAATGCGTATGGACGCGGCGCACACTGCGAGAGAAATTGCCCCGCCCAGTGCAACTCCCCCCACCACATCACTCAACCAGTGCACATTAAGAATGAGCCTGGTGAGCGCCATGAGCACCACAATGATGAATCCAATCATCGGTACATGCCTGTGAATGCGTTCTGAAGGTAGAGCGAGTCTCCAAATCACCACCGTCGCAATCACAAGTGCAGCGGTGTTGGCAGCATGACCAGAGGGAAATGCAGCGCTTTCCGCAACAACAACGTGACTACTTATTGGCGGACGAGAAACATTAAAAAGGTCCTTCAAAATAGACACCAGTAGCGACGTGACTTGTACTGAAAAAAATGGCGCCAAAGAGTACGAGGCGGACTTACTGAATGCAAAAGCAATCGCACCAGCAACAAGCGACATGGGAATCAAATAGGAAATGACGCCAATACTTGTTACGCCCTTAGCAATGTTATGAAAAACGTCTATTCCATGAGAGGACCAAAATCGCCACACAGATTCATCGGCTGATCCGAGAAATCGATGATCTTTCACTCCAATAGCAAAAGCAACAAAAACCAATAATGATGCGAAACCCCATAGAAAAAAATTTCTTGCACGCACCACAGAACTCTCTGAAGGGTTCATTTCTTCAGTCTTTCCTCTCGCAATGCCGAGCGTCGAACCTTTCCCGCGTCGTCTCGTAGTGCAAAGTCAACAAACTCAAAACTACGTGGGACCTTGTACACCACAAGTCGCTCACCGAGAAATGCTTTCAATTCATCTTCAGAAACTTCTTGCACGTTTGCCTCAACTATTGCGTGAACAGTGTTGCCTTTGTCTTCATCTGGCAAACCAATAACAGCGCAAGACCTCACGGCAGAATGCTCTTGAAGCGCAGCCTCAATTTCTGCGGGATAGATGTTTGCTCCACCGGAAAGGATCATGTCTGCGGAACGATCCCCCAAGTAGAGATACCCATC
>JALRGJ010000074.1 GCA_023253435.1 Ilumatobacteraceae bacterium
TTTACAAGAGGTGTGGGCACAAGAAGGCGGCCTTGATCAAGCGCAATGGCTCGCTGATGAACTCAATATGTTTGTTGCTCGCACCGAAGGACCTTGGTACGACGATGGCGTGAGTTTGGGTAACGCAATCTTGTCCCGCTGGCCAATTCTTTCCTGGGAAGTACACAGACTTCCAGATGTCACTGGAGCGCCTAGTTATCGTCGCGCCATAGTGGCTCATCTCGATACTCCATTTGGCAGATGGTGGACCGTGTGTACTCACCTTGACTACAAATTCGATGCATCGGCAACCCGCATCGCCCAGTGTGAAGCCTTGTGCGGAATAGTTGATCAGCTGCGCAGTGATCCAGAGATGGAAGTTCCTGTATTGCTAGCAGGAGATTTCAATTCCGTTCCCGACTCCGATGAAATTCGAATGTTGACAGGGCGACGAGAACCGGCAGTAGATGGCCTGGTGTTTACCGATATGTGGGAGATCGCTGGTGAGGGATCAGGGTTTACGTGGCGACGTGATAATCCGTATATCGATGACTCCACTTGGCCCAACCGACGCCTTGATTACCTCTTTGTGTCATGGCCACGTCCGAGACCCATTGGTAATCCCATTCGTATTTGGCTCGCTGGCGTGGAGCCAGTAGGTGGAGTGCAACCAAGCGATCATGCCGCCGTGGTGGCAGATATTCGGATGCTCGCTGACTAATTATTGGTGATGACTACCAGGCGCACTGCATGCGCTTGATGCCGTTGATAAATGAACTCTGCAAGTACGCGGGCTCACTCACAATTTCCAATTGAGGGACACGGCGTCGAATCTCATCGAACATCACAGCAATCTCTCGGCGTGCAAGGTTTGCTCCCAAGCAGAAGTGTGGCCCGCCTGCACCGAATCCGATTTGGGCTGGCGAGGGTTGGCGCAGCACGTTGAACTCAAAAGGATTCTCAAAACTGCGCTCGTCGCGATTGCCACTTTGGTAGAACATCACAACTTTTTCGCCCTCTTTGATGGGCTGGCCGTTTATCTCAGTGTCTTGAGTTGCTGTTCTGCGGAAGTGAATGACTGGAGTTGAGTAGCGAACAATTTCTTCTACTGCAGTTTTTGTATTGGCTTCGAAATTGTTGAACCAAATGTCCCGCTGATCACGATGCAGCGTGAGCTCGCGCATGCCGTGAGCAATAGCGGTGCGTGTGGTTTCGTTGCCGGCTACTACGAGCAAAATAAAGAATGATCCAAACTCTTGAGCGGTGAGACGCTCTCCGTCAACCTCTGCATGCATCATGACTGAGGCAATGTCGTTACGAGGATTCTTGAGGCGATCTTCACCAAGCGCTAATGCATAAGAGAAAATTTCTCCTCCAACACGAATCAGGTCTTCAAGTGTCCCTACAAATTCAGGGTCGCCCACGCCAAGAATGGTGTTAGTCCAGTTAAAGATCAACTCTTCATCGGACTCAGGAATTCCCATCATGTCGCAGATGATCTGCAATGGCATAAGGGCCGCAACTTCATGAACGAAGTCGCATTGCTTTTCTGGAAAGCGCTCAAACATTCTGTCGATCACCGCTGCAGATCGGATACGCACGGACTCTTCAAGTGCGGTGATTTCTTTTGGAGTGAAACCTTTTGAAACAATCGAGCGAAGGCGGAAGTGCTTTGGGTCATCCATATTGATCATGGATCCAAAGAACTCATTGATCTCTTGGGGCATGTCACCAATGTTTGATCCTTGGCCGCTGCAGAACACCTGAGGGTTACGACTGACATGCCAAATGTCGTCATGTCGGGTGAGTGCTCGGTAGCCACGACCAGCTGGGCCCATGTTTTCGATCTGTCGCTCTTCAAAGAACTGAAAAGGAGACTCATCACGAAGAGTCTTGAAAGCGCCTTCGCGCCATTCCCTTGGCTTCACCCAGAACTCTGGATCGGAGAGGTCAATATCGGCAAGGGGTACTGCAGGCAAAGTCATGTGGGCAGAATAGAGCGAACTCGGCCAAAAGGGGCAAGCAGACAGGGGGATTTGCTGTCTTTTTGACTACTCTCAAGGAACGGATCCGACCGTCGGACCATTTTCAAAGGGAGTCCCCATGCCTGAAGCAGTCATTGTCGCCACAGCCCGCAGTCCAATTGGTCGCGCACACAAGGGCTCACTCAAGGACATGCGTCCAGACGATATGTCCGCCCAAATTGTTCGCGCACTGATGGCCAAAGTGCCTCAGGTGAAGGCAACAGATGTTGAAGATCTCATTATGGGAATTGGCCAACCAGCAGGTGAAGGTGGTTTCAACATTGGACGTATGGTGGCCATCCTTGCAGGACTCGATGATGTTCCTGGCGTGACAGTCAATCGCTACTGCTCGTCCTCTTTGCAGACAATTCGAATGGCTGCTCATGCAATTCGTTCAGGCGAAGGAGATTGTTTCATCGCCGCTGGTGTAGAGACAGTGAGCCGCTATGGCTCTGGTGCTTCTGACTCTGCTCCAAACCCTCTATTTAAAGAACCAGGTTCACGGACCAAGGCTCGCTCTGAGGGCGGAGCAGAAGTATGGACCCCACCAACAGGTCTTCCCGATGCATACATCGCAATGGGTCAGACCGCAGAAAACGTTGTACAGGTGGAGAACGTGTCACGGGAAGAGATGGACCACTTTGGTGTTCGCTCACACAACTTGGCCGTTGCTCACCAGGAGAACGGATTCTTTGAGCGTGAGATCACACCCATCACTCTTCCAGACGGAACTGTTGTGTCAAAAGATGACGGCCCACGTGCCGGAACAACGTATGAGGCAACATCGCAATTAAAGCCAGTGTTCCGCCCCGACGGCAAGGTGACCGCCGGTAATGCTTGCCCATTGAACGACGGTGCTGCCGCAGTTATGGTGATGAGTGATACCAAGGCAAAGCAACTCGGGCTCACACCATTAGCAAGAATCGTTGCATCTGGTGTTTCTGGTTTGAACCCAGAAATCATGGGCCTTGGTCCCATTGAGGCTTGCCGTCAAACCCTGAAGCGTGCAGGTATGACCATTGATCAGATTGATCTGGTGGAAATCAACGAAGCATTTGCTGCACAGGTTCTTCCATCGGCAAAGCATCTGGGAATTCCAATGGAGAAATTGAACATCCACGGTGGTGGTATTGCTCTTGGTCACCCATTTGGCATGACTGGTGCACGCATCATGACAACACTGATTAACGGTCTTCAGTGGGAAGACAAGACCTACGGCATGGAGACCATGTGTGTAGGTGGTGGCCAAGGAATGGCCATGATCGTGGAGCGCTTGAGCTAACAAACGCAACACATACTGATCTGTTGATCAGTTATCTACTTGTTCGTAACGGCGGTGGTTCTCAACATGAGAGCTACCGCCGTTCCGCCTATAGCCATCAATGCAGCAGCAAATCCAAATGTGAGTAGCGGCCCGTGTGAGTCCGACGCTCCGTACAAGGCTGGTGCAATAAACGACATCACTGTTGCAGCCAACAAATCGCCACTTCCACTTAAGCCCTGAGCAGCACTCGCGCGACCAACTGGTGCAACTGACGCCATGAGTGATTGGGTTGCTGGAATGGAGAGCGCACCGATGGTTCCTTCAACAATGGCAAAGCCAACGAGTAGCCACGCATTGGGAAGAATGCCATATACAAAAACAAGTGGGACAGTAAGAAAGATTCCCACCACTGTCATCTGAGATGGTCCTCTCTTGTCGGCGAGTCGACCACCAACAGCTCCCAGCACGATGAATGGAATGGTGTAGAGCAAGAACGTCATGCCCACCATGAAGTTATTTCCACCCTTGTCGGTGACGTATCTGTCCCACAGCGAGTCATAGATTCCAATGGGAATGAAGAGCGTGGTGGTGGCCACTACGGCCGCACGTACAGGTCGTAAACGAAGCAGTTCAAGGGAAAGTTTTTTAGATTCTGTGCTTGAAGGCAAAGTGGGAATGTTTTGTTTAAGAACAATGAAGAACACCACCACGGCAATTGCCGCAAACACTAAGAATGCTCCTCGCAGCCCAAATGGCTCAATCAGCAAGGCACCAATGAGTGGTCCGCCGGTGAAGCCAGCCAGTTCAATACCTCGGAGTCTGCCCAAGCGCTCTGCAGATCGAGACTTGTCGATGTTTGCTGTGATGGCACGAATTGCTGGCCCGCTAGTACCAAGTGATGCGCCGGTGATGCCACGTGCGGCTACAAACAACCACAAACTGTTACCAAATGCAAAAAGTGCAGAGCCACACGCTGCAAGAAATACAGCGATTAAAACCAGGCGCTTAGGTTTGCCTCTGTCGGCAATGGGTGCCACAAAGAGTTGCATCAAGAGAGAGGTTGCAAAACCAGATGCGGAAATAAAGCCAAGCCCGGCATCAGAAAAGTCGTACTTATCTTGCAAGTCTGATAACGCGGCAAAGATCATGCTGTTTGAAACGGCTACTCCGAATGCGCAAATCAATAGTGGCCCAATACCCAAGGTGAATTTGCGTAGGCCGGTGGAATCAGGGTTAGTAGACATGCAAAGAAGTTTCTATGAGAGGGTTCAGCGGCCCAAACATGAAAGAACGGTGTCGCTGAATGCAGGCCAGTATTTCATGCCCCATTCATCAAATTCATGTTCTGAGAGCATGATGCAGGAAACGTCGGCAACGGGGTCTATCCAGAGAAATGTCCCGATGCCACCAAAGTGACCAAACGTGGACGCTGAATTGCGAGAACCAGTCCAATGCGGATCTTTGTGACCTCGTATTTCAAAACCCAAACCCCATGGGCATGGATCGAAGGATCCAATGCCAGGCAAGATTCCTGACAACTCGGGAAACACTGGCGCTATCGCTTCATTGAGAGTCTCGCGAGCCAACAATATAGGGGAGTTCAACTCTTCAATAAATAATGTCAAGTCTGCTGCACAAGAATAAATGTCTTTCGCACATGAACCGCGCAAGGTGGTGCCGTGCATTCCGAGTGGAGCAAACACAGCGTCGTCTATGTATTCAACAAACGCAATGCCCGTGCTGTGTTCCACATGTTGAGCCAACAATTCAAATCCAGAATTTGAATAGATGCGCTTCGCTCCCGGCTTTCCCACGGGCAGGGCACCCTCAAATGGATAGCCACCTGCATGTGCCAGCAAATGCTTCACCGTGCAATCTGTCTGTCCTACAGCATCGTCTAAACGGATGCTGCCTTCCTCTACTGCAATCAAGGCGGCATAAGCGGCAAGTGGCTTACTCACCGATGCAATTCGCTGTACACGCTGAGAATCACCAAAATAATGAGTATCACCTCTATGGAGCACCGCAATAGAACATTCCGACACCGGCCACGTAGACGCCAGATCCCAAGCGGGCTGTAAAAGAGACATGTCAGCCGTGATTGCGGATGAGTTCTGCCACACGGAATGCAAGGTCTAGCCCTTGACGTCCGTTCAAGCGGGGATCACAGATCGTTTGGTAGCGATCATCCAGATTGTCATTTGACAATCCGTCGGTGCCACCAGTGCACTCAGTGACATTGTCTCCGGTGAGCTCTACGTGAATGCCTCCTGGCCATGTTCCCTCAGCTTTGTGAGCGCGAACGAATCCGGCAATTTCTGTCACGATGTCTTCGAAGTGTCGAGTCTTGCGGCCATTGGGAGCAGTTGTGGTGTTGCCATGCATAGGGTCACACGCCCACACCACGGGGTGGTCTGCATCTTTTACGGCACGCAAAATGGGGCGAAGTGCAGTTTCTACTTTGTCTGCGCCCATTCGACTGATCAACGTGAGTCTTCCGGGAATCCGCGCTGGGTTCAGCACTTGGCACAACTCGAGCACCCATTCTGGAGAAGTGGTAGGACCAATCTTGCAACCAATGGGGTTGCCCACTCCACGCAAGAACTCAATATGTGCGCCATCTAGTTGACGTGTGCGCTCGCCAATCCACAACATGTGTGCAGAGCAGTCGTACCACTGAC
>JALRGJ010000075.1 GCA_023253435.1 Ilumatobacteraceae bacterium
CGTCAATCCCCCCATCGATGAATTTCCATCAAGAGGAAGAGTTGCCTGGTTAATACGGTCTAACTGCCACGGCTGATCTGCCGGTGCTGATTGTGCAGAAGAAAACGGAGTGATTGCAACTACACATGTAGCCATCATGACTACAGCAAGTGAGCGCAATTTCTTCACACTCTCAGGGTATCTGTGAATGTGTTCACGATGGACTCAACCTCTTAATACCTAAGTACCAAAGTGTGGAGACATCATCTGCGGTTATTACGATGTATGGCATAGAACAGCCAAAGATTCTTCTCTATTACAAATTCACTCCCATCCCAGACCCAGTAGCTATACGCATGTGGCAACGGGCCTTGTGTCTACGGCTTGGGCTAAAAGGCCGCATCATTATTTCTAAAGACGGGATCAATGGCACCGTAGGTGGCCCCATTATGGCCATTAAGTACTACCTCCGAGAAACACGAGAGTACGAACCATTTAGGGACATCGACTTCAAATGGTCGGATGGAAATGGTGACGATTTCCCTCGACTCTCCGTACGAGTGCGACCAGAAATTGTGACATTTGGTGTGCCCGATGAGATCAAAGTAGATGAACACGGCATTGTTGGCGGCGGTGTGCACCTTTCACCGGAAGAAGTTAACCAACTAGTGGAAAAACGTGGCACCGATGTTGTGTTTTTTGATGGGCGCAATGCATTTGAAGCGCGCATTGGCAAATTCAAAAATGCAATTGTTCCTATGGTGGGGACAACGCCCGATTTTGTGAAAGAACTTGACAGCGGAAAATTTGATCACCTGAAAGACAAACCCATTGTCACCTATTGCACTGGCGGAATCAGATGTGAAGTGCTTTCCATGGTGATGAAAAATCGAGGCTTTAAAGAGGTGTACCAGATTGAGGGTGGCATCGTTCGGTATACAGACAAATACAAAGATAAAAGTCTGTGGGACGGTTCTCTCTATGTGTTTGATAACAGACTAAAAATTGACTTCAGTAGTGATCCACATGTCATTGGGGAATGCGATCGCTGTGGTGGCCCCACAAATCAATTCTATAACTGTGAAAAATTAGATTGCAGAAAACGCATCTTGGTGTGCGATTCCTGCATAGAAAAAGACAGCATTGTCCGTTGCCCAGAAGGTCACTAAATTTTTACTTGCCAATCTTTTTAGCAACGGCGCCCAAACGTGACGCAAACCAAGGTTGTTTGGTGCTCCACAGCTGTGGCTCCAACTCCCGCTTCACAGCATCGGGATGATTATCAACGTCGGCCATATCTTTAATAGTGCTCTTCACCGCCTCAAGGAGAGGCCGTGGAACTTCAGCTGCCTTTGCGGCAATTCGTTGTGCTTCAACAAGCAACTGATCGTCGTCGACACATTTCCATGCAAGACCAATCCGTTCCGCCTCTTCACCATTGAGCACCTCTCCAAAGACAACAGTTGCAAATGCTGCTTGGGGCCCAGCAATGCGGCGCAGCATCCATGTGTGTCCTCCACCTGGGTGAATGCCTAATTGAAGAAAACGTGTATCAAACTTTGCACGGCGCGCAGCAATTCTGATGTCGCACCCAAGAGCAAGGTTCATGCCAGCTCCCACTGCTGCTCCATTGACAGCCGCCACCGTTGGCAGAGGCGAACGAGCAATCCGCAAAAACCCCTCATAGATCACACCAAGGCTCTCCCCAGTTGCTGTGGCAAGGTTGCCAAGGTTTGCACCTGCACAAAATGCAGGAGCTGCTCCGGTGACAACCAGTGCGCCAATTTCAGGATCACCTTCAATTCGATCCATTGCGCCAATAATTTCCTCCACCATGGGTGCAGTAAGCGTGTTGCGCTCATCGGGATTATTCAGTGTGAGAGTGGCTACTCGGTCTGTGACCGTAACTGTGACAAGGCTCATGCTCTCCATGTTCGCACACCGATAAGGCCCACCCCACGGTTGCTGACCTACCGTAGAGGCATGAGCACAGATGTTGTCCTATATGAGGTGAGCGAACGCATTGCCACCATTACCTTGAATCGCCCAGAGAAGCGCAATGCTCTCAGTAGTGAAGTACTGAGGGTTTTGCCCCAAATGATGACTCAGGCAGATCACGATGAAAATGTTGATGTCATCATCCTCACTGGATCTGATCCTGCCTTTTGCGCTGGTCTAGACCTCAAAGAATTGGGTGATACTGCGGGCAACTTAAGTGGTACCGGCGCAGATGGCAGCAAAAACGCAAGTGGAGTGCGTGGCCCCTTCCCTCCGCTTTCTAAGCCTTTAATTGGCGCCATTAACGGCATGGCAATTACTGGAGGTTTTGAACTGGCGTTGAATTGTGACTTTCTCATTGCATCTGAGAATGCAAAATTTGGAGATACTCACTCGCGAGTAGGCGTGATGCCTGGATGGGGCCTCACTGTGATGCTTCCTCAAGCAATCGGTGTGCGCCGTGCCCGAGAGATGAGTTTTACCGGCAACTTTATGGACGCACACGAAGCTCTGAGTTTTGGTTTAGTGAATCATGTGGTTGCACACAGTGAACTCATTCCTTTTACCCGCTCCATCGCTCTCGACATCATTGGTAATGAGCAAGACGGTGTTCGACAGATCCGCTCCACATATGCGAGCCATGCGCAAGAACTTGAAAAATGGGAAAAAGAGTCAGCCGACGGTGCTAAGTGGCGTAAAGAACAATTTGCACCTGAAAAAGTTGCTGCTCGAAGAGCAAAGATTATGGAACGCGGACGCGGACAATAAATACCAGCGATTTACTTATCACTGAGTAATTCTGCAACTGCACTCACTTCTATTCCCCCACGAGGACGTTGAGTGAGCTCTACCCTCACCCGGTGAGGCTGAGCCGTCAGCATGACTTCCCCGGCAATCTCCGCTGCAAGTGCTTCAGCAAAGACAGCTCGATCTCTGAAACTCCAGAGATACAACTTGAGACTCTTTGACTCAATGCAGAATTTGTTGGGCACGTACTCAATGACAACATGTGAAATGTCTGGTTGCTGGGTGACAGGACACATAGAGGCAAGTTCATCGGTAGCGAACTTCACACTGCTGACATTCGCCGGTGCAGGAAACACCTCAACGTGATCAATAGGGTGACGAACGGTTTGCCCGAGAACTGTGAGTTTGGAGGTGTCGCTCATGGCTGTACAGGGTACGGGCGATTACTGCAGATCGGCAGGAAGTAGTGAGGCAAGTGGAACAAGCGGGCGGGGTCCAACGTGTGAAATGACTTCTGCTGCTGCGATTGCTCCGATTCGAGCACAGCTAGTGAGATCTTTTCCTTGAGTAAGACCACGTAGAAAACCAGCAGCAAAAAGATCTCCTGCACCGGTGGTATCGACTACTTGGTTCACTGGGTGAGCAGGTACTGAATGCACATCGTCTCTCGTGACAATGACGGATCCTTTTTCACTGCGAGTTACCGCGGCAATATGACAGTCATGACGCAGCAATTGGACTGCTTCATCAAAATTGTCGGTTTCATACAGACTCTTTAACTCATCTTCATTCGCAAACAACAGATCAATTTCATCTCTCACCAATGCACGGAAGTCGTCACGGTGTCTATCTACACAAAAGGAATCCGAAAGAGTCAGAGACACCACTCTCCCGTGAGCATGGGCCAGCGATGCCGCTTGACGGAAGGCTTGTTTAGCCTCGTCTCTGTCAAACAAATACCCTTCGAGGTACAAGATTGCTCCCGCCGTCACTAACTCTGCATCAACATCATCAAAAGAGAGAAGGGTGGAAATTCCTAAAAATGTATTCATTGTGCGTTGCGCATCTGGTGTCACTGCAATGATGCATCGACCTGTGGGAATGGAAGCATCTGGACCACCACTTCGAAAATCGACTCCAATGCCTGCCATATCAGCAGCAAACTCTTTGCCGAGATCATCATTGGCAACTTTGCCAATGAATGCAACTTGACCGCCCAAACTTGCAACGCCGGCGATGGTATTTGCACCAGATCCTCCACTAGTGCGGGTACTTGAACCCACTGCAGTAGACAGATGCATTGCTCGATCAGTTTCCACGAGCGCCATAGAACCCTTCACCATTTCATTCTCATGAAGAAATGAATCATCCACCATGGCAATCATGTCGACAAGGGCGTTACCAACGCCCACTACGTCGTATGAGATTCCCTCTTTATTGAGGAGTCCAGGGATATGAGCAGTGAATGGATGGGTTCTAGGCACAAATCCACGGTAGTGGAACGAGACACGCCACTAGCCTCTTTCACGTGACAAATGCAGTTGACCCATACCGCCTTCCCCGCACCGTTCTCCCCAAGAAATACGAGGTCTCACTCACTCCAGATCTTGAAAACGCATCATTTACAGGTTCTGTAGTCATTACTGCCGAAGCAGTAGAAGATGCGTCGCACATTGTCATGAACGCAATTGAATTAGATATTCATGCGGTCACAGTCAACGATGAATTTGCGACCTTCTCTCTCAATGAAGAGTTGGAGCGAATCACTATTAATTCAGCGGTCTCCTCGGGGCCCGTTGTCATCACCCTTACATTCACAGGAATTCTCAACGACAAACTTCGCGGCTTTTATCGCTCAACATTTACCAATGACACTGGCACGCACACCATTGCTACCACTCAAATGCAATCTACGGATTGCCGAAGGGCTTTCCCGTGTTTTGATGAGCCGGATTTCAAAGCGGTTTTTGCGATAGATCTCACCATTGAAGACAACCTTTTGGCGGTCTCGAATACATCTGAAATTCGACGCGAAAAGATGGACAACAACAAAGTTCGCATCTGGTTTCAAGACACGATGATCATGTCTACCTATCTCGTTGCATTTGTGGTTGGTCCACTAGTTGCAACTGAACCGGTCATGGTGAATAACACTCCACTACGCATCATTCATGTACCAGGTAAAGAGAACTTGACCGAGTTTGGTCTACAAGCTGGAGCCTTTGCACTTAAATGGTTTGAGGACTACTACGGCATTCCCTACCCAAGCGACAAAGTAGATCTGTTGGCTCTTCCAGACTTTGCAGCGGGAGCCATGGAAAATGTTGGGTGTATCACCTTCCGCGAAGTTGCTCTTCTTGTCGATCCCGACACTTCTACACACGTTGAACAAGAGATGGTGGCAGTCATTGTTGCTCACGAACTCGCCCATATGTGGTTTGGTGACCTTGTCACGATGAAATGGTGGAATGGCATCTGGCTCAACGAAGCATTCGCCACTTTTATGGAAGTGGCTGCTGTTGACGCATTTAAGCCTGAGTGGAAAATGTGGACATCTTTTGGTTTAGACCGCACCGCTGCATTCGATACAGATTCATTGCACTCCACTCGCACCGTTGAATTTCCCGTTGCGTCTCCTGCTGATGCCGACGGAATGTTCGATGTCCTCACCTATCAAAAAGGTGGAGCCCTGCTGCGCATGCTTGAGCAGTACCTGGGAGAAGAACGTTTCAGAAACGGCGTACGCCACTACCTCACTACACATTCTTTCAAGAACACCGAAACAAATGATCTGTGGGACGCCATCGAGCATGTAGTACGCACAGATGGAGGCCCAACAGTTCCAGTACGCCAACTCATGGATTCATGGATCTGGCAAGCCGGTTATCCACTTGTTTCAGCGCAAATTGATGGCAACAATCTCGTGCTGTCTCAGCGCAGATTCACCTATGACAACGCTCCAGACGCCACTCTTTATGTCATCCCGGTTCATGTACGCATTGGCAACACAGAGGAAAAATACTTACTTGACAGCCACTCGCTCACGATTCCACTCACAGACCCACGTACTCCGATTGTGGTGAATGCCAGAGGTGTGGGCTTCTATCGAGTCGAATACAGCAATGAACTATTAAGCCGGATCTCTGGTTCTACGTTGCAATCACTCACAACTTTGGAGCGTTACAACCTTGTAGACGATGC
>JALRGJ010000076.1 GCA_023253435.1 Ilumatobacteraceae bacterium
TGTGCAGGTGCCCAAAGAAGTTGCGCCGTTCTTGAATGTGATAGTTCCGGTTGCTGCATTGTTACTGACTGTTCCAATCAAAGTGACAGCAGAACCGTGAGAACCAGATGTTGCACTCTTTGTCAAGACGGTTGTGACATCGATGAAGTAGGTAATAGACAACGATCCCGCACCTTCAGCACTGGCAGTTGTTATTGACACATTTGTTGCTGAAGAAGTCACATAAGAAGAACCAGCGCCACCACCTGCGCCACCACCGGCATACGTGCTACCGCCACCGCCGCCACCGCCGAAGTAGCCACCACCGCCACCACCGCCTGCGTTTGCGGTGTTGCCACCACCTCCGCCAAATTCGGAGGAACCTTGAGTACCTGGAGCACCGGCACTTGAAATTCCACCGTTACCGGCAGCCGTTGTTGTTGCACCTTCTCCACCAGATACACCACTAGACACTGGGGAAAGAGAACCTGCTTGTGCGACAAGGCCTGCATCGCCACCAGCACCTCCAATTTTGTTTGCATCTGCAACTCCAGCAAATGTCAGACCTGATCCGCCTCCTCCGCCGCCAGCACCAGCTACCAACACTCGGTTACTTGCTGCACTGCCCCCGATTCGAATGTCAGTGGAAAATCCTCCGCCACCAGCTTGTGACGCTCCACCTGATCCCACTGCTCCTACAGAGATCCACATTGAAGTTGAAGGCGTGACAGTCAAAGTTGCGGTCACTATTGCACCTTTACCTGGAGCACCTCGCACACCTGCAAGACCAGGTCGCCCAGAAGCACCTTGCGCGGTAACAGTGATGCTCGTTACACCTGCGGGAATTGTCCACGATTGCAGTCCTGTTGAGGTAAAAGAAACTGTTGATGCAAACGCAATTCGTTCTGTTCCCACCGACCACACAACCACCATTGCCATGCAACTCAGAAAGGCACCGAATATCCGCATCAATTTCATTCCGTAAGAATAGTACGGAACGCGATATCTCAGAATTCAGGCCTGAAATTGTTAGGTAGCCTTTCAGAATGAGCGCAAAAGCTGAGAAAAAAGAGACTTCTGCGCCTACTCCAAGAAAACGTGCAGACGGAAGAGAAACTATTCAGCGAGTCTTAAAGGCCGCTGAGGAAGAGATGGAGTCCAGCGGATTCGTTAAGTTCAATATGGATCGGGTTGTTGCCGCCACCGGAGTCTCCCGCAGTTCAATTCATCATCACTTTGGTGATCGAGATGGTCTGATAGCTGCCGTCGAAACTGAATATCTGCTCAAACGATTCGACGCCGGGATGGAAGATCTCGCAAAAGTTCTCGACAAAGCAACATCAGGTGAGGAAGCTTTTGCTCTTGTTGAATTAGGAATTGGATTGGCCTCAAGTGACCGTCTCCGCGCGCTGCGATGGAGACGCATCTCCACACTTGCCGCAGCGCGTGTTGGTGGAGCAGTAAGAGATGCGCTGGAAGAAACACAAGTTCGCGGAACTCATTCCCTTGCCAACATGCTGGAAAAGCTGAAGGAAAGGGGTATTTGTGATCCAGTTGTTCCCACATTGGGAATCGCCAGCCTCATCCAGTCCATGCTCATTGGGCGCATCTTGGTGGACATAGTTGACGACCAGGAAATGAACTCGGCATGGGACAAGGCTGCCCTTGAGAGCCTTCGTCTGATTCTCAATCCCTTACCTGGCAAGGAATAACGGAACTTCTCGGCAATAACTGTACTTGTACGCAAAGTAGAATTAGGGCTATCGTTCCCTAGGTGACCGTTGGAAACCACCTCCAGCTCGACCGCTTTGCCCCCTCTCGGCGACTTGGCATTGCCCTAGGAATTCTTCTCACTGGTTTCATTTTTTTGGCATCCATCTCAGCGGGCTCTCACGCTCATGGCGCATCAGCCAGGAGTGCAGGATGCGTCACCAAGACCGGTGCACTGTACGCACCTATTAGCGGCAGCAAATGTGCAAAAGGTCAGACCTACACAAAATGGTCCGCACAACTCCCTCGGACATTGTGCGTAAAAATGCCCCTCGGATCAATCAGTCTGAGCAGAACAACTTCTTGCAGTAACGGGTCACTGAATGCAGCCTCATTACTGACTGGCAAGGTTTTGCTCACGTGCACAAAAACATCTTCTCGAAGCATCACATTTCGAAAATCAAAAACATGCTTGAAAGGAACTACATCTGGTTCACTTCTGATTCCCACTGTGAATCCAGTTACAAACTCAGATAATCAATCCAACACAAATTCTGTTGCATCGAACATTTCAGCTGTTGTGAATACTGAACCCGCCGTACCCACCACACTTTCTCAGCCATCGTCCAATCCCCCCACCACAATGGAGGTCTCCACCACGGCACCATTGCCGTCAACGACTGCAGCATCTGTTGCAAGTTCAACATCAATCGTGACGACTACATCAACCAGTACAACAACCACCACAACAACAACCACTGTTGCCCCGTCAACTACGGCACCCGAACCGGCCTCTATTTCTTACTTTTTTGGAGGAGTAGACAGAATCAACCTCGGTGAGACCACTTACCTCTGGGCTTACTACTCCGGAACATCAGCAACCGTGGACAATGGTGTAGGCGCAATGCCGCTAGGACTCTCCGTTGATGTCAGCCCAAGCGTCACCACCACTTACACACTGACCGTTACAAATGGTGCGGGCAGCACCGTGACCGCAACAGCCACGATCATTGTGAACACACCCACAACAACTCAGGCCTCAACAACTACAACCGATCCAAACACAACAACTACAACTGTTCCAAGTTCACCAACGACAACAGTTCCTACAACAACCACTTCCTCCTCGGTTGCTCCGTCTCCTGCATCAATCACATACTTCTTTAGCGGCGTAGACAGAATTAACCCCGGTGAAACCACTTATCTGTGGACTTCATATTCTGGAACTTCAGCAACAGTGGACAATGGTGTAGGCGCAATGCCCAACCAATTTCCTGTAGACGTCAGTCCAAGCGTGACCACTACCTACACACTCACGGTCACAAACGGAGCAGGGAGCACGGTCACGGCAACAGCAACAGTCATCGTGAATACCCCTACAACCACAACGCTTGCGTCTACTACTACAACGGTTGCACCAACTACTACAACGGTTGCACCTTCCACGACAGTTCCGGCTACCACATCAACCACAACAGCACCTACAACCACAACAACTACGCCAGTCGCAAACAATGTTTCCATCACAAGTCAGCCATCATCGAGTTCAGTTCTCCTAGGAAATACCCACACATTTACGGTTGCAGCTACCGGAACTGGATCATTGTCATATCAATGGAGTCTGAATAATGTCGACATTGATGGTGCAACATCAAATTCTTACGTGGCATCAGACGCAGGTACCTACAAAGTCTCCGTAACAAGCACTGTCAACGGAGTAGGAACCTCAGTCACCTCTAACAGCGCCACGTTGAGTTTTACTGCAGCAACAATTTCTTCTCACCCAACTGATATTTACGTCACCTCAGGACAATCACGCTCCATCGGAATTGGTATCTCCATTCCAAATGGGCTCACAGTTACATACCAGTGGTATCGAGACAACATTGCAATTGACGGAGCGATCGCCCAGACATACATGGCAAGTCTTCAGGGTCAGTACAAAGTTCAAGTAACGAGTTACCGCAACGGAAAGACAGACGTTCAATACAGCAATAGCGCAGCAGTAACAGTTGTTTCACCGCCGTCTATTACTGATTTTGATGCAGTTGCGCGAAGCATCGCCGACGGAAATGAGGCTCAACTAGTTGGAGTATTCACTGGGGGCACCGGAGTTATCACTCCGGGCAATATTTCTGTAACAAGTGGGCAACAAGTATCTGTATGGCCAAATGCAAACACCACATACACACTGATTGTCACTAATGCTGCAGGAACACAAACTGCCCAGACACTTCAGATAACTGTCACTACGGGATCTTTTACCAATGCCTCAAATGCAATGAGTGTCAACAGATGGAGTGGCAGTAGTGCAGTAACTCTCTCTAACGGGAAAGTCATCATCTTTGGGTCACCAAACCAATCAGTGTTTACAGACATTTTTGACCCTGCAACAAACAGTTTCACGAGAACTGGAGATATGAATCCTGGAGACATGAATCTAGGACGAAAAGATGCAGCAGCAGTACTCCTTCCAAATGGAAAAGTGCTTGCAATTGGCGGACGAAAAAATACGCCCAGCGCAAATGATGCAACAAACCTTGTTGAAATTTATGACCCTGCCACAGGGACGTGGTCTGTCACCAATCACCTCTTGACTGCTCGCAAATATCATTTTGCAATAGTTCTTTCAAATGGAAAAGTTCTTGTGGGTGGCGGTGTCAGCGATACCGGTGCACGACTTCTTACTTCAGAACTGTATGACCCCGTTTCCGGTACCTGGTCTTACACAGGAAACATGCCCTCGGAGAGATCTTCCATGGGCGTTGCACTTCTTCCTAATGGGAATGTCTTTATAGCTGGTGGATACGGATACGAGTCTGGTGTTTGGAAACAATTATCTTCATCAGCTGAATATGACGTAACAGCGGGAACATGGTCTCCCATTGCCGCCACCATGAATTCTTCCCATGGGGATGGTCTTGTCACGGTGGCTCTCAGCGATGGTCGAATACTGATTGCTGGTGGACAACTTGCCGGTGGTGAAGCCACAACCGTGATTGATATTTATGATCCAACAACACACACATTTGTTTCTTCTGCAGTACAAAGAAATCTCTCTGTCAGACGTGCTTTTTTCACAGCCCATCTTCTGCAAGATGGAAAGGTTGTATTTATTGGCGGAGAAGACGGGGTAGGAGGCATCACGTCAACCGTGGAGGTATATGACCCAGTACAAAACCTTTCCGTCCTTCAGGTTCGAACAATGCCCTATGAACGCAGAATGCATTCTTCTGCAATGTTGTTAGATGGTCGAGTGTTGATAGTTGGTGGTGTGTATACCGGTGGTAACACAGGACAAATATTTGAGCAATAGTTATCGCAATTGTGCAAAGAACTCTTGTAATAGCTCTGCTGATTCAGCAGCGAGTACCCCGTGAAACACTGGCGGATTGTGATTCAAACGTGGATCACTTGTAACCGAATACAAACTTGCAGTTGCACCAGCTTTTAAGTCAGCTGCACCATACACAAGGGTTCCCATGCGAGAAGACAACACTGCTCCGGCACACATCACACATGGTTCAAGTGTGACGACAAGTGTGCAATCGTCGAGTCGCCAACTCCCCAGAACTTCACTTGCATCCCGTATTGCCAACACCTCAGCATGAGCTGTTGGATCTTTTGTTAGTTCACGTTCATTGTGACGCTGAGCAATAATTTTCCCATCGTGCACCACAACCGCACCCACAGGCACGTCACCGTGAGTAGTAGCAATCCGCGCTTCGTCGAGCGCAACTCTCATTGCCTCTTCGTGGTTCATTGCTCCACTTCCTCTTCTACAGGCGCATGGCCTTCACTGGCGGAAGAGGTGGGATTCGAACCCACGGAAGCTTTCACTTCACACGCTTTCCAAGCGTGCCGATTCGGCCGCTCTCGCACTCTTCCTGGCAGAAACATTGCTGTTCCCACGAGTGGGTCAGGCTATCTGGCTTATACGCTGTCACTCTCAATAGCTGCGAGTCTCTCGTGGTTGGTGAGGTGGCGGTCGGGTCCTGTGCGACGGTCGCCCGTAAACCAGGTCAGGTCCTGACGGAAGCAGCCTCCACACGGGAACGATCGTGCGCCGCAGGTCGCCTGGCCGTCACTTCACTGCCCATGGGAGCTCGCAGTTTTTTATCGTCCCACCATGGCGCGGTCTGTGCGCTCTTCTAGATCTGTCATCTTCAATTGTTTTGCAATCGCATGAAGATCTTTTGTCGGACCTTTCCATTCCCAATCATCAACGT
>JALRGJ010000077.1 GCA_023253435.1 Ilumatobacteraceae bacterium
AAGAAGTATCAGGGGCGTACTGTTCGCCTATGGACTTCGCTATTCCGTCAGATATTCAGAGCACTCTCGATCAACTCGATGCATTTATAGATGCTGAGATCAAGCCGTTGCAGGCCCAAGATGACAACGAGCGTTTTTTCGATCACAGGCGTGAATACTCGCGTACAGATTTTGAAAACGATGGGGTGCCTACGGCTGACTGGGAAGCACTGTTGCGTGAAATGCGTAAACGTGCGGATGCTGCAGGTTGGTTGCGACTAGCTCTGCCAGAAGAATTTGGCGGCAAGAGTGCAAGCAATTTGACCATGGCGATCATCCGTGAACACTTGGCCACAAAAGGTTTAGGGCTGCACAACGATTTGCAGAATGAATCAAGCATTGTGGGTAATTTTCCAACAGTTCTCATGATGCGAGATTTTGGAACTGAGTCTCAGAAAAAAGAATGGATGCCTGGTTTTTTGGATGGCACAAAGAGACTCGCATTTGGTTTGACAGAACCAAATCACGGAAGTGACGCCACCTACCTAGAAACTAGGGCGTATCGCGATGGCGACGAGTGGGTGATTAATGGCATGAAGCGTTGGAATAGCGGCTTACACCATGCCACTCACGACATCATCTTTGCTCGCACTAGCGGAAACCCTGGCGACCCCAAGGGAATCACTGCATTTTTAGTACCCACTGATGCACCAGGTTTCAAGGTGGAGTTCTTTTGGTGGACATTTAACATGCCAACCGACCACGCAGAAGTAAGTCTCACCGATGTTCGCGTTGGAGCTGATGCAGTCTTTGGACCTCCCGAAGAAGGTTTGGCGTTGGCACAGCACTTTGTGCATGAAAACAGAATTCGTCAAGCTGCAAGTTCTTTGGGTGCTGCGCAATATTGCATTAATGAAGCAGTGCGTTATTCCAATGAGAGAATTACATGGGGCAAAAAGCTCAGTGTGAATCAGGCCATTCAGTTCCCACTAGTGGAATTGCATACGGAAGCTGCAATGTTGCGTCAGATGATTCGCTACACGGCGTGGATGCTTGACCATAAACATCACATGGAGGTCACACACCTTGTGGCCATGTGTAACTACCGCGCAAATAGGCTTGCCTGTGACGCCGCAGATAGAGCAATGCAGACATGTGGAGGAGTGGGATACAGCCGCCACATGCCCTTTGAGCACATCTACAGACACCACCGCCGCTACCGAATCACTGAGGGTTCTGAGGAGATTCAGATGCGTAAGGTGGCCAGCAATCTCTTTGGTTTTGGGGCTTTGCCAGACCGCCGCTAGGGGTGAGTTGCTTTTTCTGGTAGGCACCCCTAACATCTCATCCAAGTATTAGGAATGCCTAACAACGGGAGACAAACATGGGTGCAAGTTTCTTAATCACACTTCGTGAGGGCCTCGAGATCGCTTTGGTGTTAGCGATTCTCATCTCGTATTTGGTGAAGAGCAATCGTCGCGCCGATATTGCCGATGTGTGGCGAGGCTCAGCAATTGCAGTTGGCCTGTGTGTGGTTGGTGGAATTGCGTTTAACGCTTTTGTGGGCGAATTTGAAGGCAAACCCGAAAAGTTCATTGAGGGAACAATCGCAATTGTTGCTGCCAGTGTTCTTACTTGGATGATTTTTTGGATGCGTAAACATGCAAAAGACATGGGGACTGAGTTGCGTGCCCAAATTGATGCAGCAACAACTCGACAAGCATTAATGACTATTGCGTTTGTCGCAGTTCTTCGTGAGGGTTTGGAAACCGTGCTGTTTCTTATCTCTGCAGAAACGTCATCATCATCGGGTTCTTCTGTGGTGGTAGGAGGCTTGTTGGGCCTCGTCGTTGCGGCAGTACTTGGTCGCGTGGTGTACCTCGGTGGTAACCGTCTCAAGCTCTCCACATTCTTCAATGTCACTGGTGCACTCTTGATCCTTTTCGCTGCCGGTCTATTTGGCAAGTTCTTCCACGAGTACAGAGAACTCTTAGGGATGGAGACTGGGTGGCTCGTTCAGTCCGTGTGGACTATCGAAAGTGGTCCGTGGGCAAGTGGCACCTTTTATGACTTCATGAAGGGCTTCTTTGGATGGCACAACGCATACGAGAACATTCGTCTCATTGCGTACTTTGCATACCTCATTCCAGTGGGATACCTCTTCTTGCGTGGTGCAGGTGCACCCCCCTCAAGCGCTGCTCCTAGCAAGGAAAAGGAATCAGTCTCGGCATAACAGTGCCTGGTTGAACCTCGCTGTGATTTAGAGCAGGGCACTAGCGTGGACTCCATGTCCCAGAACGCAGACGGAACCCCCATAGACATCAAGCCACGAAGCCGTGACGTCACCGATGGCATTCAGAAAGCTGCAGCTCGCGCCATGTTGCGTGCGGTGGGCCTGGGCGATGACGATTGGGTCAAGCCTCAAATCGGAATCGCGTCATCGTGGAACGAAGTGACGCCTTGCAACATGTCTTTACGTCGTCTGAGCGACGCTGCAAAATCTGGCGTGCGTGACGCTGGTGGCGTACCTATGGAATTTGGCACCATCACGGTGTCAGATGGCATCTCTATGGGACACGAAGGAATGCGTGCATCTCTTGTCTCGAGAGAAGTCATCACCGACTCTGTTGAGACGGTTGTTCACGGAGAGCGTTTTGACGGATTTGTCGGACTTGCTGGTTGCGATAAGAGCATCCCGGCAATGCTCATGGCTGCTGCTCGTCTCAACCTTGCCAGTGTGTTTGTGTACAACGGTTCAACAATGCCTGGTGTGTACAAGGGCAACAACATCGATATCACCACCGTATTTGAGGCAGTAGGTGCGTGTGCGGCGGGAACCATTACCGAGGGCGAACTCACAGATATTGAACGTGCTGCATGCCCCGGAGAAGGTGCGTGTGGCGGAATGTTCACTGCAAACACAATGTCTTCCATTGCAGAAGCGTTGGGAATGAGTCTCCCTGGTTCAGCATCAGCTCCTGCAATTGACAGGTCTAGAGAAGACGATGCAAAACGCGCAGGTGAAGCTGTGGTGAATATGTTGCGACTTGGTATTCGACCGCGCGACATCATGACAAAGAAAGCATTTGAAAATGCCATTGCAGTTGCCAATGCTTTTGGTGGCAGCACTAACGCAGTTCTTCACTTGTTGGCGATTGCAAACGAAGCCGGTGTGGCACTTGATCTCGATGATTTCAATCGCATTGCAGACAAAGTTCCCCACATTGCCGATACCAAACCAGGTGGCAAGTACCACATGTCTGACATTCACCGCATTGGTGGTGTTCCTGTTTTAATGAAGCATCTTCTCGATGCAGGTCTTTTGCACGGCGATGTTCTTACATGCACCGGAAAAACAATGGCTGAAAATCTTGCAGAAGTGAATCCACCTGCACCTGACGGTGATGTGATTCATCCGCTGAGCAATCCCATTCACAGTGAAGGTGGCATCAACATTCTCACTGGGTCGCTAGCTCCCAAAGGAAGTGTTGTCAAAGTTGCTGGTCTCACGAAAGAGCAAATGCAATTTGAAGGTCCAGCACGAGTTTTCGACGGTGAAGACGGCGCAATGGATGCAATCATGCAAGGAAACATCAATCATGGTGATGTCATCGTGATTCGTTACGAGGGTCCTAAAGGCGGGCCTGGCATGCGCGAAATGTTGGCAATTACCGGTGCACTAAAAGGTGCTGGTCTTGGATCCACTGTTGCTCTCATTACCGACGGACGTTTCTCTGGTGGTACGTGGGGCTTTTGTATTGGTCACGTTGCGCCAGAAGCTGTTGATGGTGGGCCAATTGCATTTGTGCGAGAAGGCGATCGTATTCGTATCGACGTGCCCACAAAGGCGCTTGATCTTTTGGTGAGTGAGAAAGAGTTGAAAAAGCGCCGCAAAGGTTGGTCACCAAATCCACCTCGCTACACAACGGGTGTATTGGCAAAGTTTGCAAAATTGGTGCAAGGTGCTGAAACAGGAGCCATCACAAATATCACTCACTAAGGGTTCGTTCAGTAGAACAACTGATTGAGATGGAGGCGTGGTCTATCTGCCACACCCCTCCGTCATAGTGGGGGTGTCATGGCAGATTCTTCCTCAACTGAGTACACCAATAATCCATCCGATCTCCCACAACAATTCACTTTTGTGATGTCTCGAGAAGAGGTCACTCGCGTGAAAAACATGGCGCGACGCTTTGCTCCGCTTCGGAGAAACGGGTATCGCATCCAAGTTCAGTTCGGGGCAACAGAACGCATCTGGGCCATGTGGGAACACAACGTCATTGGGTATCAAAAGTTCGATGATTTCAATGAACCACATCTGGGGTTTCTCACACTCACCGTGAACGCTCTCGAGTACATGGCGGAAATGGGTGAAGACGACTATCACGTTTCTATCGCGGTCGATTTTTCATCAAATTCATTCACGGCGTCCACTCCCACTACGTCGTTCACATTGGATTTACCTCTCCAAAAGCAGAGCCCATACAACGTGATCCAACATCCCGACATCATCATTAAGGCCGCAGCTGCAGATGTGGCTCGTATGGGCCATTTTCTCGACGACATTCCCGTCCCACTTGATGAAGAAAATTTGCCAGATCACGTACCGTTTCTTGAGTTTTCTAGTGACTACAAGAAACTCACGGCATCTCGTAACTGGGCAGGGTGGGATGCCGGAGTTGTTTCATTCACCATTCCCGTGACAGCGTCACAGCCTCATAACTTTTCGTGCTTTCCATCAACACTTCCTCGAGAGTTGTACTTCTCAGATCTGAATAGCTGTGAAGAAGTCAGATTTCTCTTTTCCACCTCCACACCTCACCTCATGTTTGTTGAGGGCGATAACTGGGGCATGCGAGTGGAGTTAGGCGTGGAAATTGCGTACAAATATCGGGGAGTCATCGAGCGTCATCTAACTGAAAATGGAGTATCTGTTGATACAGACCCACGTATTGGTTTCGATCCAGTAATCCAGTGCTCCTACAACGATGTCCCCATCACTCTCGAGATCATGAAAGGCTCAGCAGGTGTTCCTGATTATGTGCGTCTGAGTCACACAGTGCTCACAGATTGTCCGTGGAATCTCGATATCGCAACAGAAATCAATGACTGGAACAACTCATGGCAGAACGTGAAGTTGGTGTATCGCAATAATTGTCTTGAAGCAGTTCGTGAGATAAACGCTGAAAACATCCAACAAATGTCAGAAGCTGTTATCGATGTGGCGTCTAAATCTGAGGTTGTGTCTCAGGTTGTCAACATTTTTATTTAGCCGCTGCTCGTTTGGCAGCAACAGCACGCCAACCCAGCATGGATGAACTCAGAAACACCGTTGCCACAATGATGAATGCTGTTGCGATTCCTCGGTCAAACACAAATCTGCGCAAGATCATTCCAATGGCAACCGTAAACAGAACAACAGTCACGCCGTCTTCAACACTGGACACGCCTTTTTTCAATGAGAGCGCATAAACGCGGGCAACTACTACCGAAATAAGAAATGGTGTCGCAACAAATAGAACACCAGTAAGACCAGTGTCCTCATTGTGATTTCTTGTTCCAATGACTACCAATGCGAGGACGCACACAATGTCGTACGCAAGCGCCCGCAGTGGGGTGATTTTCATCAATCTGTCTCGTCGTAGTACTCGCGGCCCAAATGTGTGATCTGGTCTTCGTTCATGAGCCAACGCAGTGTGTTCTTCAACTTGGCAAGCTGAATAAACAAGTCATGTTCTGGGTATAAGCCAGGAGCAACTTGTGGACTCTTGTAATAGAACGACAACCATTCCTGAATACCGCCAAGCCCTGCGCGTTGTGCAAGGTCTGAGAACAACACAAGGTCAAGCGCTAGTGGTGCAGCCAAGATCGAGTCACGACACAAGAAGTTGACT
>JALRGJ010000078.1:0-271 GCA_023253435.1 Ilumatobacteraceae bacterium
GGTCCGTTATGTGCACGTCAACACCATGATTCATTGGCTGGCACATCTATTGGCTGGCACGATGGCGAATGGTTGCAGCGACCTGCAGGAAGCGGACGCGAACTGTGTTGGTTTCCAGACCCGGTAGGTGCACGCGATTGTTATCGCTTTGCAACACCTGAGCCAGTGTTAATGCAACGCATCAACAAAAATTTGCAACGCATTACGGCCCGAGTCAGCGCAACAAGGCGTGACCGATTAACAGCACGTTTACCCATGCTTACTCCGCCAC
>JALRGJ010000078.1:281-5847 GCA_023253435.1 Ilumatobacteraceae bacterium
CGTGGCGTTCGCGACGGAAAGCGACATGTAGAGATTGTGGGAGTGGCGGATCGTCTGGCAACAGTGGGCGGCGCAGTTGCTGCTCATACTGCTATTGCTGTGCTCAATCATCCCATGGGACCAGGTGTTTTCAATGTGGGCCAGCCAGAGTTACCTAATGCAGACATATTGGATGCTGTGGTGGGTAGTGGAATTACGTTGCATCAATTTGTAGGAAAGTGATGAAGCATCATTCCCATACAGATATTGAACATTTGGTGAGCACACGTCTAGGCGTTATTGGGCAGCGATTCACCTCTGGGCGCAGAGTCATTGTTGATGTTCTCGCAGCCGCCCAGCGGCCATTATCTATTCCTGAAATTTTGGAAGATGCACAAGGCCTTGCTCAGTCATCTGCATACAGAAATCTCACTGTGTTAGAGAACGCCGGTGTTGTTGTACGCATTATCACTACAGATGAATGGGCTCGCTATGAACTCAGTGAAGACATCACGGGCCACCATCATCACATGGTGTGCAGTGAATGTGGAGCAGTAGAAGATGTTCGTTTACCAGACACCATGGAGCACAAACTAGATGCCGAGTTAGCAGCAGTTGCAAAGAAAGCCGGATTTACAATGGCGCATCATCGGTTAGATGTAGTGGGAGTATGCAAAGCATGTCGTTAAGAAATCAGCCGTATATGGCTCCTTATGTTCTCCCTGGAAGATTTGTCAATGTGCCGGGAAGAGGCGAGATGTTTGTTCGTGAGCACAAACATGCAAACCCCAGTGCGCCCACAGTGTTGTTATTGCATGGGTGGACAGCATCGTCAGACTCAAACTTCTTTGCTGCCTATGAGGCGCTCATCACTAAGTACAACGTGATTGGTGTTGATCACCGTGGTCATGGCAGAGGATTACGCCCCAATGTTTCTTTTCAGTTAGAGGATTGTGCAGATGATGTAGCTGCGCTGTTGCGAGAGCTAGGTGTGAGCAAAGTGATCACCGTTGGTTACTCCATGGGAGGCCCCATCAGCATGCTGTTATGGAATCGTCACCCAGAACTCATTAGCGCAATGGTGTTTGCTGCTACATCTCAAGAGTGGCGAGCCACCAGAAAAGAACGAGCACGTTGGAAGGTGGGTCGAGTGCTGAGTCCTCTGATTCGGCGCCTCAGCACGCCACGCATTATTTACTTTGGACTTCGCAAAGCTTTGCCTCGCAATCATGAAATGGTGAAATACATCCCCTGGCTATTGGGTGAAGTTCGCAGAAATGATCAATGGATGGTGAGTGAAGCTGGCCGGGCACTGGGCAAATTTGATGCACGACCATTTGCACACACCATCACCGTGCCATCTGTTGTCTTGCTCACAACAAAAGACAGTTTGGTGTTGCCAGAGAAACAACGTCAGTTGAGTGAGGCCACCAAATCTCAGGTGGTGGAGTTACACGGAGATCACTTTGTGTCGTTTACTCAGCCATCTGAGTTTTCAGCGTCTATTCTGCGCTCTCTTGACCTTGTGCTGGCTGGGTAGTTTTCGACAACTTTTCAATCGCTTCACTAATGCGATCAAGTTGGTCACGCAACTCTTCCATGGTGACAACATCTGCCATTGCTAAACGCACACCAGCTAATTCACGTGCAAGATATTCCGTATCCGCTTGAGTACGTGCAGCCATAGAGCGGTCACGCTCTAACTGCTCACGGTCTCTATCTTCTTGTCTGTTTTGAGCAAGCAAGATCAGTGGCGCTGCATATGACGCCTGCAAAGACAAAATGAGCGTGAGGAAGATAAATGGGTAACGGTCAAACGGTGCAATGTTGAGCACGTTCACGGAAATCCATAATCCAACGATGATGGTTTGAATAACGAGATATCGACCCGTTCCAAGGAATCGGGCAATGGCCTCGCTAAATGCACCGAATGCGTCTGGGTCATAGTGAATACCTACACGACGACGCTGGCGAGGAGTGGTGAGATCGAAACGGCGCTTCATTGTTGTGCTGCCTGACGTCTGCGCTGTCTCCAGTCGGCGGGCAGCATGCGGTCGAGAACGTCGTCAACAGTGATGGCGCCAAGAAGTTGACCAGACTCATCACACACACCTACTGCAAGCAAGTTGTACGACGCGAGGAATTCAGCAACTTCACGATCTGATAACGATGGCGACACCGTGGGTTCTTTGGCAATGCAACGACCAAGCTCTGTGCCAGGTGGTTCACGTAACAGTCGCTGCACATGCACAACACCTAAATAAGTACCAGTGGGCGCTTTGTAGGGAGGTTGCACCACAAATACCTGCGCAGCAATAGAAACAAGCCATTCAGGGTCTCGCACTTGCGCCAATGCTTCAGCAACAGTGGCGTTTGCTCCCATGATGATGATTTCTGGCGTCATCAATGCACCTGCAGTTCCTGGTGCATATGACAACAAGGAGCGCACAACATCGGCATCTTCATCATCCATTGCTTCCAGCACAGTGCTTCGCTGTTGAGCGGGCATCTCTGCAAGAAGGTCTGCGAGGTCGTCAAACTCCATCTCTTCAAGCACGTCGATCACGCGATCTAGATCGAGGTTGGCAATTAACGACAACTGTTCGCTCTCTGGCAATTCTTCTAGGAGGTCTGCGAGACGATCGTCATCCATTTCTTTTGCCAACAGCTGACGCTGAGTTGCAGGCAACGCGCGCACCACTGCAGCTACGTCTGACGGGTGCATGTCTCGCAAGCGAGCAGCCTCTGCAGCCATTTCTGTTGAAGTGGCCCACAAGTTATTCACTTCGTTCCACTCAACAAGGCGATACGTGGAACGTCTGCCCAGAACACCTCTACGAGTGAGGCGAACTTTGGCAACTTCCCATCCGTTTTCACGCTCTCCAACAGTGGGGCGTAATGCAACATCGGAAACAGACTCGCCATCGAGTCGACTATCGATGATGTGCGCTGACAACAACTGCTCACCCTCTCGAGGCTTGAATGGGTTGAGGTCTACGTCCCAACTGCGCAGACGTGCGCCTTCTGTATCTAGAGAAGCGACTCTGTTGGCGTTCACAAATATGCGACGGCGCTGACTTGTGGCCACAAATCCAGTGACTCGAGGAGCTGTTCCGGAGCGTCCGGGCACCACCACAATGTCGTCAATACGCCCAATTGCAGCCCCACCGGCGTCGAGCAACGGCAGGCGCATGATTCTGAATGCATAAATGAGGTCGCCGGCCATGTGTCAAGGGTACCCCCGCACCCCTTGCAGAACCGGCTGACTTACGAGGCCATTGAGGGATTTTGGGCCCACGCCGTTATTCTGTGGTCTGCCTTTCGGGTATATCTCGGGGACGTAGCTCAATTGGTAGAGCGCCTGCTTTGCAAGCAGGAGGTCGTGGGTTCGATTCCCATCGTCTCCACCATTTTGTTGGCCGCACACTGGTGCTGCGTAATAGGCGGAAGAGAGTTCATGTCACTCAATTTCGTAGTCTGATACACGTGCAAAACGTGGTCATAGTGGGAGCTTCGCTAGCGGGAGTGCGTGCAGCAGAAACCTTGCGCTCAGGTGGTTTCACAGGCTCCATCACCATGGTGGGCGATGAGAAACACATGCCCTATGACCGTCCACCTCTCTCCAAGAACTATTTGGCTGGCGAGTGGGAAGAAGATCGAGTTGCGTTGCGTAAGCCAGAGGTGATTCAGGAACTGAACCTCACGTGGAAACTAGGGGTGGGGGCAACGTCTCTCAACATAGAGACAAAGAGCATCACCTTGGCAGATGGGTCATCTATTTCCTACGACGGACTCATCATTGCTACCGGTGGAGTAGTGCGGTCACTTCCCAATCAACCTCAGATTGACGGTGTTCATGTATTACGAACACTTGATCATGCCACTGCATTGCGCGCACAGATTTCAGAAGGTACTCAAGCAGTTGTCATTGGCGCTGGGTTTATTGGATTAGAAGCCGCTGCAACCGCGCATAAGCGTGGAGCACACGTAACAGTGTTAGAAGGTTTAGAAGCGCCACTCATTCGCGCATTAGGTGCTCAGATGGGTGCAGCAATTGGTGCAGTACATGAGCGCAATGGTGTAACTGTGCGTTGTGGTGTGCAAGTGGCATCAATTAACGGAACATCACACGTAGAAAGCATCACATTAGGAAATGGTGAGGTGATTCCTGCAGATGTTGTGATTGTGGGAATTGGTGTATCGCCAGCAACGCAATGGTGTGAGAGCAGTGGACTCACCATCAGAGATGGCATTGTGTGCGATGCCAATTTGAACGCAGGCCCAAGGGAAGTATTTGCCGCGGGGGATGTTTTGCGTTGGCCAAATGAATTGTTTGCTGATGTTGAGTCAGATATGCGTGTGGAGCACTGGACAAATGCAGCAGAGCAAGGGGCTCACGCAGCAAAGAACTTGTTAGCCACTTTTGCTGGAGAAGAGTTGGTGCCTTATGTTGCGGTTCCATTTTTCTGGAGTGATCAATTTGATGCACGCATTCAATGTTTAGGAAGACCCTCTGCTAATGCCACTGTGGACATTGTTGATGGAGATCTGGAAAGTGGAAAGTTCTGCGCTATTTACAGCGTAAACAACAGACTCACCGCCGTGCTTGGCGTGAGCAAACCAAAACTTGTGATGCCAAGCAGAGCATTGTTGTCTCAACACACAACACGCGATGAGGCATTGGCACATTTCCAAAAAGTGGTTGAAGCACAAGCCGCGGCATCTCAAACGCCGCCATCTGCATCATGACACTTCCTGATCCTGATCGATTGGAAGTGTGGAGATCTTTTCTCACGGCCTATGCAGCATTAGACAAAATGCTGAGTCATGCACTTGAAGAAGATGAAGACTTGCAGCGCCCGTGGTTTGAGATTATGGATGCATTGGCCACAAGTGAAGAGGGTTCATTGCGCTTTAATGAACTCGCGGAGAAGGTAATGGCTAATCCTTCCAGTTTGTCTCGTCAGTTAGACAAACTGGAAGAGAGATATTTTGTTGCGCGTGAAAAATCAATCCTGGACGACGGACGAGCAATAGTGGTGGTGCTCACACCCAGGGGCCACGATGCGTGGAAAGAAGCGAGCCTCACGTATTACAGAATTGTGCGCAGAGTGTTCACTAACACCCTGACCGAAACAGATGTAGTTGCCTTGCACAGAGTGTTCAGCAAGGTGTTAGAGGCAGACTAAACAGACTGTATTCAGTATGTTTTGTTGCCGGCTATGGGTGGGTGAGCCTGGTTTCACTTGTTCCGACTCTCCGAGAACACCTCTCACAGGGCAGACTTTGTACCCACACGGAATACCCGGGAGAACATCATGCAAAACGCAGTCATCGTTGACATTCTTCGTACACCACTTGGTAAGCGCAATGGTCGCTTAAAAGATTGGCACCCTGTAGATCTTGCTGGTGTCACATTGAAGGCTCTTGTGGAGCGCAATGACATTGACCCTGCACTCATTGACGACGTCATCATGGGCTGCGTCATGCAGGTGGGCGAACAGAGCCTCAACGTTGCCCGAAACGCCGTTCTTGCTGCCGGGCTTCCAGAAACAATTCCCGGAACAACAGTGGATCGTCAGTGTGG
>JALRGJ010000079.1:0-3733 GCA_023253435.1 Ilumatobacteraceae bacterium
CAGGTGAGCCACTTATTGTTCGCGCGGCTATGAAGCCACTCGCCACGCTAAACAAACCCACATTGAAAACTGTCGACGTGCTAACTAAAGAAGAGACCGTGAGCTTTAAGGAGCGAACCGATGTCACCGCAGTTCCTGCGCTGGGAGTTGTAGTGGAGACAATGGTGGCTCTTGTTTTAGCGAGTGAAGCGCAACGGAAATTTGGTGGTGACTCTCTTGCGGAATTCGTTCGCAATGCCGAGGCATTTGCGGCAACACTGGGTTCGTGACCACTCTTAACCGCTCCATAGTCCTTGTTGGGCTGATGGGCACCGGCAAGACAACTATCGCAAAAATGCTTGCAACTCACTTCAAAGTGGCATGTCTCGATACGGACAAACTTGTGGAACTTCGAGCAGGAAAAACTGTTCGTGAAATATTTTCTCATGAGGGCGAAGACATGTTTCGGTCTCTTGAATCTGAAGTCATGCGTGAATGTGTGCAACGTCGGGACAACGTTGTAGTGGCGGCAGCCGGTGGGGCAGTGAATGTCTTAAGTACTCGAGAAGTTATTCAAATGGCTCAGCAGGATGGCCGCGTTTCAGTCGTATGGCTTCATGCTCCCACCGAAGTCCTTGAGAAAAGAACCTCACGTGGCGCGCATCGTCCCTTACTCGACGAGGACAGACGTGGAACCTTGGATCGTTTGGCGAAGGAACGGTCTCCTTTCTATGCCGAGATTTCTGACATTGTTGTTGATGTATCGGAAAGATCTCCAGAATCTGTAGTTGCACTTATTGTTGAGGCGATAGAACATCAGATGGAAAGTGAAAAATAGGGCAATGTCTGGCATCACTCTTGTTCCTGTCTCATTAGGAGAACGTTCATACAACGTTGCTGTTGGGAGTGGAGCAATCTCACTCACTTCAACAATGATTCCAGCCGGGGTCAAAAGGATTGCTGTAGTCACCCAAGAAGGTGTCCCAGACTCTTTTATTCCTCAGTTTGTTGACCACGACGTGTTTGTTGCAAAAATTGGCGTGGGAGAGGCGTTCAAGTCTCTTCTCACAATCCAACAACTGTGCTCCGAGTTTGCCTCGTATGGTCTCACTCGTTCCGACTGTGTTGTTGCTGTTGGGGGCGGAATGGTGACAGATGTTGCCGGGTTTGCTGCTGCCTCTTACCATCGAGGAATTGCTGTGGTACATGTTGCCACCAGTCTTCTTGCGATGATCGATGCGGCTGTGGGGGGTAAGACCGGAGTCAATATCCCAGAGGGCAAAAACCTTGTTGGGGCATTTTGGCAACCAAGTGGAGTTGTGTGTGACTTAGACGCGTTGAACACTTTGCCCACACGGGAGATGAATTGTGGATTAGGCGAAATGGCCAAGTATCACTTCATCGCACGCGAGGAACTGAATACATTGCCGTTTGCAGAGCGAGTGGCGCGATGCATTGGCATAAAGGGTGAGATTGTTGCTGCCGATGAACGAGAAGGGGGTATACGGGCTTTCCTGAATTACGGCCACACTCTCGCTCATGCACTCGAAATTGAGACAGATTTTGCCATTGCTCATGGAGAAGCAGTATCGCTTGGACTTCTCTTTGCGGCGCATCTTGCCCACCGCATGGGTCGCATTACATCTCAGCGGGTAGACGAGCACTATCACGTTGTGCATGACGTGTACTCCTTGCACCTTCCGTTACCTTCTGGCCTCACGATTGAGGAAATCATTCGTGCAATGGCTCGAGACAAGAAAGCTGTGAACTCTCTCACGTTTGTTCTTGATTCTGCTCAGGGTCTTGAAGTGGTGACAGGAGTGACAGAGCATGACATCACCGATGCCTTCCAAGATCTGAAAAGCCGCCTTCAACAGATCTAAATGTGCCCAACTGGCACTTGTAGCGATAGTACGGTGAAAGGCATGTTGTCCTCACTGCTTGTATTACATGGACCAAACCTAAATTTACTGGGCTTGCGCGAACCCGAGATATACGGTTCAGCCACACTTGCAGACCATATTGATGCTGTGAGGGATGTTGCCCAGTCACATGGCATTTCTTTTGTTGATGTGCAGAGTAATTCTGAGGCAGAAATAGTTGAGGCCGTGCACTCTGCACGGGGAGTGCATGATGCCATCATCATTAATGCCGGCGCCCTCACGCATTACTCGTGGGCTCTCCATGACGCACTGAAGTCATTTACCGGAAACGTCATAGAAGTTCATTTGTCTAATCCAGGGGCACGTGAAGAGTTCCGACACGTGAGTGTTTTGTCAGATGTGGTGCAAGGAACTATTTCAGGCTTTGGTGGGCTGGGGTACACGCTTGCAGTACACGCATTGGTGGCTCTTGAGAAATAGATCATGAATCTTGAATCAAGAATTCTCCGCGCCTGTGAAAATCAGAATGGCGCCCACTTGCTTGTTCGAAATGAAGATGTTCGATGGTTGACCGGTTTCACAGGGAGCACTAGTTCTGCAGTTATGCACGCAGATAGGAAGAAGATTTCGCTATTTGTAGATGGACGTTATGTTGAAAGAGCACAATTTGAAACATCGGCTGCTGCCGCTTTCATTGATGTTGTGCAGGTGTCTCATCCAAGTTCTTTAGAAGAAGAGATTGCAAAGTCTCTTACAGGTGTAGAGATATATGTAGACCCCTCCCATATTTCTGTTGAACGCGCACAATCATTAGAAGTACATGTTCGCATTGAGTATCAGAAATCAATTTTTAGCGAGTTACGTCGATTAAAAGACGAAAAAGAAATAGAGATCATGGCTCGTTGTGCTCAGATTGCAGATGATTCCCTTCGGGATCTTCTTGAAGAGGGAATAGTAGGGAAAACAGAACGTGAAGTAGCTCGTCGTCTCGATTCATTGATGCGGGAAGCGGGTGCAGATGATGTTGGCTTTGACACAATCATTGCAACAGGGGTTCATGGTGCTCGCCCTCATCATGAGCCATCGGATGATGTCATTGAAAAAGGGCACATGGTCATCATGGACTTTGGTGCGCAGTTAGATGGATACCGAAGTGACATGACTCGAACAATCAGGGTGGGGCGGCCGTCCGGAGAACTTGAAGAAATGTTTGAGATTGTGCGAGAGGCACAAGCAGCTGGGGTAGCTGCAATTGCCGTAGGCGTTGAGGGTTCGCTCATTGATGCCGCAGTTCGAGAAGTATTTGCGCGAGAAGGCGTGGAACATGAATATGTTCACGGCACGGGCCATGGAGTTGGCCTAGTGATACATGAAGAACCTATTTTCAGTCCCCGTTGTCGTGCCGTTCTTCAGGAATCTGAGGTGGTGACTGTGGAGCCTGGGCTCTATCGTAAAGGGGTCGGCGGTGTCCGGATCGAGGATCTGGTCGTTGTCACTGGCACCGGTTGCCAATTACTTACTCACTCTCCCAAGGATCTCTCATGCCCGCGATCACTACGAACGATCTGAAAAACGGAATCACGCTTGAGCTCGATAACGGTCTATTCACCGTTGTTGAGTTCCAACATGTCAAGCCTGGAAAAGGTGGGGCATTTGTGCGCACAAAAATTCGTAACGTGCGCACTGGTGCTGTTATTGAGAAGACTTTTAACGCCGGTATTCGCGTAGAACAAGCAATTCTCGATAAGCGTGACATGCAGTTCTTGTACAAAGACGGAAGCGATTTCGTTTTTATGGATACAGAGTCTTACGACCAAGCACACATCAGCCCCGCAACTCTTGGCGACGCTGCCGATTACCTCGTGGAGCAA
>JALRGJ010000079.1:3743-5842 GCA_023253435.1 Ilumatobacteraceae bacterium
AATGGCCATCATTGCGTATCACAATGGTGAAATCGTGTCTGTAGAAATCCCCGCATCAGCTGAACTAGTTATTGCTGAAACGGAACCTGGCGTTCAAGGGGATCGTGTGTCTGGAGCTACTAAACCCGCAACCCTAGAGACCGGCAAGGTCATCAAAGTTCCTTTGTTTGTCAATGTTGGAGACAAGGTAAAGGTAGACACTCGCACCGGCGATTACGTCACACGCGTCTAATGGCGCACGACCCAGATTTCTCTCGGCGTTCTGATGAGCGAACAGATGCTCGTGAACAAACAGTAATCGTGCTCTATGAGGCAGAACAGCGAAGCGTCACTGCGCCTGAAATTCTTGCTGAGGGCGGCATTGCGTCGGAAGAACTCACCACATCACTGGTGACTGGGGTTCACGCTCAGAAACAAGAAATTGATGAACTCATTGTTGCCTATGCCAAAGGCTGGTCTTTAGAAAGAATGCCCTCGCTTGACAGAGCAATTTTGCGTTTGGCAATTTACGAGTTGAAGTCTCGTCCTGAAGTACCCATTGCTGTAGTTATTGATGAGGCTGTTGAGCTAGCAAAACGTTTTTCTACTGACGACTCGGGCCGGTTTGTGAATGGTGTGCTCTCAGCCGTGGCACAGAATGTGCGTACCGCTGAGGGATAATTGGTAAATGGAAACGCAAGCACCATCTTCATCGATGGAGCGTGCGTCTGTGTTTCTGAAGCGGGTATCTGGACCTTCGTGGCTCATGTTTGCGTTGATAGTGGCGCACGGGACATGGATGTCGTGGATTGCAGTGGATCTGTATAGAGGTCTTGGAACATTTGCCTATGACGTAGGTCTGTACGACCATGGGCTATGGCTGTTGTCGCGAGGTCACGCACCTTTTGTGACATTGATGGGTCGAAATCTATTTGGTGACCATGCTTCAGTAATTTTGCTTTTCCTTGTTCCTGTGTATTGGATTATCCCTGGAGTCCCAACTCTTCTAGTTCTACAAAGCTGGGCGATTGCCTTTGGTGCGTTGCCTCTGTATCTCTTTGCTAAACGACTGCTAGGTCATGAGATGTGGGCCGTAGCCATTGGGGTGATGTGGCTTGTAAATCCAGCTGTGAATGGCACAAACATGGAGAACTTTCACCCCGATGGATTTTTGGGCCTTCTGTTGCCCCTCGCGCTGTATGCAATGAGTGAGAAAAAGTGGCGTCTCTATGGCGTCGCAGTCTTCCTCATTCTGCTTGTGAAAGAAGATGTTCTTTTAGTACTTGTACCACTGGGAGTTTTTGTTGCGTTAAAGACCGACGTACGTAAAGGGCTGCTCACTGTTCTGGCTTCGCTCACCGCAACATTGCTGGGGATGTTTGTGTTGATGAAAAGTCTGATCGGTGTTCCTACTCGAAACGGCTGGCGAATTCCGTTTGGTGGTTTTACGGGTTTTATCAAGGAGATATTCACTCACCCTGTGAATGTGGCTCGGTACCTCACCTCAGAGGATCGGCCGTTGTATCTGTTTCAGTTGACAGCACCGTTGGCGGGAATATTTCTCTTTGAGCCTGCTTTAACGCTCGTTGCTGTTCCTGTAATTGCGGCAAATGTTGTAAGTACGTTTTGGTATCAACACAGCATTCAATATCACTATTCACTGATCATCATTCCAGTTTTGTTGTCTGCCACGGTGGTGGCAGCATCTCGGATGTTGCCCCATGTGCGGCGAGTGGTGTTATCGCTCGTACTTGCATGCAGTCTCGTCACCTTTGTGACTTGGGGGCAACACCCACTTGCGCTTAATCCCCGTGAGGTTCTTGCTGGTGGAACACCTGTTTCAGTGGCTGGGCGGGAGATCATTCAGCGAGTGCCAAAGGATGCAGTGATTTCTGTGTACGACGCTCTCACCACACATGCCACGCATCGCAAGGAGATTTATTTCTTTCCCAATCCATTTTCAGCACTGTTCTATGGGGTGGATGACTCCTTGGCAGGTCAGCGACTGCCAGCTGCGGACAAAGTGGAGTACGTGGTGCTACCACGATTTATGGATCCCGGATTGCGCAAAATATGGGCTGCTGTGGAGGGAGGGTTTATTGAGGTGGACTCCAATGACT
>JALRGJ010000080.1 GCA_023253435.1 Ilumatobacteraceae bacterium
GTGCTAAATGGTAACTGGCTAGCGTGGAATTCCATGAGAGCCCGGACAGCCGTTATCCCTGCAGCTGGGCTGGGAACCCGTTTTTATCCCGTGACCAAGGCAGTCCCCAAAGAGCTGTTGCCCATTTATGACCTGCCCGCTCTGCAGTGTGTGATGGATGAGGCCATTGCTGCGGGGGCCAACCACATCGTGCTGGTATCCCATGAATCGAAAACCTCGATAGGTCAATATGTGACGCCAGCCCCCGAAGTGATTTCCAAACTTCAGTCAATGGGGAAGCACGAAGTTGCTCATCGGTTAGCGCGCATCGGTGCCGATGTAAAAGTAACGATTGTTTATCAAGATGCACCGCGTGGGCTCGGCCATGCGGTGGGTTGTGCACAGGAGGCAGTAGGTAACGAGCCCTTCATGTTGTTGCTTCCCGATGAATTGCGTGGTGGCGCTGAACTATTACAAGCATTAGTTGATTCATGTGATCAAAGAGGTGTGAGTGCAATAGAACTGTTGCGGGTATCCAAAGAGAAGGTGAGCGCGTACGGAGTTGTGGCCGTGAAGCCCGAAGATTCTCATGATGGTCCGTTTCACATCACCGGGATTGTTGAAAAACCAGAAGTGAAAGATGCTCCTAGCGATCTCATCATTGCTGGTCGTTATGTGATTACTCCCGATGTCTTCGAAAAAATAAAGCGCTTGACCCCTGGCGCAAATGGTGAATTGCAACTTACAGATGCATTAGCAATGCAAGTGAAAGATTCTCCTCTCACCGGAATTGTGAGCATGGTGCAAAGGTGGGATACCGGCACACCTGTGGGTTGGTTAGAAGCTGTGATTGATGCCGCACTTGCACAACCAGATGTTGCTCCAGAGCTTCGTGAGTGGCTCACTAAACGATTGGCGCGCTAATTCAGTTTCTACGGAAAGCGTTGTGTTCATCCACAACAATTCCGTATTCATCCACGAGAGCAGCGTGTTGTTCACCAGTGTGAAGGGATGTGTATTCCCACGCAAACTCATCATGTCGGGTGTATCGAGCTGGTGTGCTCACCACACTCAGAGTTTCTACATCAATAGAAATCACATGGAGATCAGCGGTGTGTCCCACGTGGAGCGGTAAGCGATGCGTGACAATGGAGTTAGTAAATGGCGTGCCAGCAAAATCGATGTCAATGCAACCGTCAAGTTCAGTTCGGTGAGCGCCGTTCATCTCACCCCATCTTCCATGACCATCTGTCGCGAGCCACAGATCTGGCTCTTCCATGTCGCGGAACAAAAGCATCTGCTGCACGTGCCACTGGGCTGAAAGCCGAATGATGGCCAGGGCTCGGTCTGACACCAGATTGACTTCGGCAGTCCAGCCTTCGTTTTCCCAGCGCATTGACACACTGCTTGCATGAGAACCGTCCCAAGTATTCCAAGACACTTCATGGCCAGATGAAGATGGCGCCTTGTAGTTACCCATATGTATTGGTCTATCAGGAAAAAATGAGACAGTCCCGATACGGTTTGAGATATGACTCCGTTGGAAGAAGTACGTGAATTAGTACTCACATACTGCTCACCACGTGCCCCCAAAATGGTTCCACGCATGAATGCCAGAGGACTCACCTTGGCATCAGATGTTGTTGCAACAGAGCCGGTGCCACCTTTTGCGAACACAGCGGTAGATGGGTACGCCGTCATTGCAGCAGATACCTCACGAGTTCCTGTTGAATTACGCGTGATCGGCGAAGTTGCAGCAGGGAATGTTGCAACTCAGAGTGTGCAACCCGGCACTGCCATTCGCATCATGACGGGGGCTCCTCTTCCAGATGGATGCGATGCAATCGTGATGGTAGAAAACACCGAGCGTATTGGTGAAGAAGCTGTTCGAATTTTGACATCGGTACAAGCAGGAGATGCAGTGCGCCTCGCCGGCTCCGATGTATCAACCGGCTCCACCGTGTTTCAAGCAGGAACAGTCATCAACCCGATGGTGGAGGGCGTGCTCGCCAGCATCAACGCTCAAAATGTTTCTGTATTTCCCCGTGTTCGTGTGGGTGTGATCTCAACGGGAGATGAATTAATAGACGATGGATCCCCGCTTTCACCGGGACAAATCAGAGAGAGCAATCGCGCAATGCTGCTTCGAGTTGTTGCTGAGGCTGGTGCTGAGGCTGTCGATTTAGGAATTGTTCGAGACAACGAAGGCGTATTGGAAAACGAATTGATGCGAGCAGTGAATGAACTGCATTGTGACGCCATTGTCACAAGTGGAGGAGTCAGCATGGGTGACTACGACATTGTGAAAGCGGTGCTCGGACGAATTGCGTCTATGAAGTGGTTTCAGATCGCGATGAAGCCCGCAAAACCATTTGCATTTGGAACCATCAATGGAACTTCTGCTGTGGTTCCAGTCTTTGGGCTTCCAGGAAATCCAGTGAGTTCACTCATGAGTTTTGAGTTGCTAGCACGGCCTGCAATTCGAACAATGATGGGTATGACTCATGCGTTTCGTCCGCGGGTGAGAGCAATTGTGGATGAAAACGTTTTACGTAAGCCCGACGGAAAAGTTCATTTCGACAGGGTCCATGCCCATTGGGGTACAGATGGACGTGTGCATGTCTCACGAACGGGCCCTCAAGGAAGTCATCAATTGGCAGCCACTTCAGTGGCCAATGCCATCATGGCTGTCCCAGATGGTGACGGCGTTTCTGCAGGTGAGGAAGTAGTGGTTACGTTTCTTGGCCCAGATTCTGGCCCCTCTCGCCGGTAAACCACCCTCGCTTTTCCCCAAGTAGTCACAAACTGAATACTGCGTAGGATTGCCTCGTGGATCTCGTTGATGGCTTTGGGCGCGTAGTGCGCGACCTGCGCATTTCTGTGACAGATCGCTGTAATTTTCGCTGCACGTATTGCATGCCAGAAGAGGGAATGACGTGGCTCGATAGGTCTGAGATTCTTACCTTTGAGGAAATTGAACGCATCGCACAACTTTGTGTTGAGCGTTTTGGTGTTGACAGTCTGCGACTCACTGGTGGAGAACCAACTGTACGTGCGCATCTCCCACGACTGATCCACAAATTGGGACAATTACGTCTCGCTAATGGGGACAAGCCCGACATTGCTCTGACAACAAACGGTGCAACGTTGCGCAATATTGCATCTGAGTTGCGTGAGGCAGGACTTGATCGCATCAACGTCAGCTTGGACAGCTTGAGAGCTGACAGATTTTTAGCGATGACGCGTCGAGATGAACTTCACAATGTTCTTGCCGGAATTCAGGAAGCAAAACATGCAGGATTCCATCCCGTGAAGGTGAATGCGGTGATTGAACGTGGAGCAAATGACGATGAGATACTTGATCTTGCTAATTACGGACGTGACAACAACATTGAAGTTCGATTTATTGAGTTCATGCCACTAGATGCCAGCAACGAGTGGGAACGTAAAAAGGTTGTCACTCAAGATGAGATCGTTTCCATTATTTCTGCGGTGTATCCACTTACCTCGGTACCTGCACGCGGCGCAGCTCCTGCTGATAGGTGGAGCTATAACGATGGAAAGGGCGTGATTGGAGTCATTCCCAGTGTCTCGCATCCTTTCTGTGGTGATTGTGATCGTGTTCGGCTCACAAGTGATGGACAATTCAGAACCTGTCTTTTTGCAACAGATGAAACCGATCTTCGTCACCTACTACGCACTGGTGGTACCGACGACGAGATTGCTGAAGTGATTGTGAATGCCGTTGGAGCTAAGTGGGCAGGTCATCAGATCAACCAAGTGAATTTCATCAGACCAAAACGTACGATGAGCCAGATTGGAGGGTGACATGCCAAGTGATGACACAGGTGAACTCGCCAATTTCAATATTTTGCTGGAAGTAGATGGCCCCATTGCCACTTTGATTCTGAACCGCCCTTCCAAACGAAATGCAATTCAATTTGCAATGTGGGCGGCCATAGAGGCGCAACTTTCTCAACTTCTGAGCAATCCTGAGGTGCGAGTTCTTGTCGTACGTGGTGAGGGTGAACATTTTTGTGCAGGCGCCGACATTTCAGAGCTCACTAACGGCCCTGGCGGTGAATACGGACGAGTCAATTGGGCTGCTGAAGAAGCGCTTGCAAATTTTCCTGTTCCCACTATTGCGATGATTAGAGGAAACTGTGTTGGCGGGGGAGTTTCCATTGCAACAGCATGCGATTTTCGTATTGCCTCTGAAGAAGCAGTATTCGGTATTACTCCCGCAAAACTGGGAATTGTTTATCCCACAAATGCTTTAGAGCGTGCAGTTCGTGTGATGGGGGCATCGGCAACAAAACAGATGATGTTCACCGGTGACCTCATTAGTGCTGAACGAGCACACCACATTGGTTTAGTAGATGAAGTGGTTTCTATAGATCAACTTCAATCACGAGTTGATGTATTGGTTCACACAATTCTTGATCGTTCTCCACTCGCTCAAGTGGCGAGTAAAGCAATGATTGATGAAGTGGTGCGAGAAGGAAAAGTAAAACCAAAGACAACTTTGCATTGGGAAACAGAAATGGACAAGAGTGGCGAGGTGCGAGAAGGTGTTGCAGCTTTCTTGGCAAAACGTCCACCTCGGTGGCCCTGGAAACTTCATAGAGGGAACAATGGCTGAGCCAACTTTTTCTCATCTCAACGACAAGGGCAATGCCCACATGGTGGACGTAGGTGGCAAAGCCGTCACTCGTCGTCGTGCCGTGGCCCGGTGCTCTGTAGTGATGGCCCCTGAAACATCCACAGCCATCAGGTCTGGTTCGTTGCCAAAAGGTGACGTATTGGCGGTGGCTCGCATCGCGGGCATTCAGGGGGCGAAGCGAACGAGCGATCTCATTCCTTTGTGCCATCCGCTCATGATCAGTTCTGTTTCGGTGGAGCTCACCGTGGGAGAGGCCACGGTGGACATAGAAGCCGTTGTGGAGACAACTGGTCAGACGGGGGTGGAGATGGAAGCTCTCACCGCATGCTCCGTTGCGGCTCTGACTCTCTATGACATGTGTAAGAGCGCGGACAAGAACATGGTCATTACCGAGGTGGCTCTCTGGGAGAAGTCCGGAGGGCGCTCCGGGGACTACAAACGGGGCAAATGACACCTTTGTCAAGCCTTGTGAAGATTGACCTCAGAATGCTGAAATTCAATGATTACAAGGGTTTACGCCGAAAAATTGGTTCCCATTGTGAGTATGGGCATCCTGATTCCCAGATTCCTCACTAGGCTTCTCAAAGCGTCTTCGGACGCAACTAGCCCGGCAGCCAGCAGGGTTAGCGGCCACGGTCGACTGTTCTTGTCCCCAAACAAGGTGTACGTCAGTAGATGAGCAAACTAGTTCTCCTCATAGTTGGAGCAATGTGGATGGCCGTGTTGTTGCCTCCTCTTTTGCGTTCCCGCTTTGACGGAAGTGCCGTGTCTTCTGTGTCTGACTTCCGACGTCAGCTACACACCTTGCAGCGCTCTCAAGCGCCCGGCGGCTATTCCTCCATGCGAGCCATGGCTCGCCCCTTGGCTCCCGCTCCTCGTCAGATGCCCCCTCGCTCACCTATGCAGCGCGCTCCTCAGGCTCAGGCAGCCCGTCCACGACTCGTTGCTGTGGATAATCAGATGCCTATCGAGCCACGTCATCGCCGTAGTCATCACACCTCAGAACGTCCACGCCATCATTACGCACCCGAAACTGCGTTTATGTCTCCCAGAGAAGTAGTGCGTCGTCGTCGAGTAAATGTTCTGTACGGACTTGTGGCAGCCAATGCCGTCACATTGTTCCTTGGACTCACCACTGGGTCAACCGCAATGGTGTACCTCTTCAC
>JALRGJ010000008.1 GCA_023253435.1 Ilumatobacteraceae bacterium
TATATGAAGGTCGTTTGTTGAATGGGTGATAACCAGCCCAGCCCACCATCATTCCGAAAGGCCTCGCTGCAACTTGGGGTCGTAAGTAACCACCTTTGCTCATGATGTCAGCGGAGTAGTCGAGAGCATCTTTCCAAGTGTTTGGCATAGTGGCGTATTGCAATAACAGATACGTGACTTTGAGATCTGTAGAAAGAGCGATATCGCCCATCCATTTCAATTCATCCATTAGTCCCATGGTTGCTTGATCTGCAGAAGGGTCGGGGAGTACTTCTGGGGCTACTTCAAAAATTCCGCCCCCCGCTTCAGCAAGTGCTTGTGCCAATGCCGTGAGTTCGTTCATATCTGCAAAAGTGCCAGGTACTGGCTCACCATCTTTCGCTTTGTGGCCCATTGTTCTGCTTGTAGAAAAACCAACTGCTCCTGCTTTGCGGGCCTCGGAGACAATACGAGCCATTTCCTGAATGTCTTCAGCCGTTGCCTCTTCATTGCGTGCACCGCGTTCACCCATGACATATCCACGTACCGCTCCGTGAGGAACATACGCAGCAACATCAACTGCGTATCGACGAGAATCAATGGCATCGAGATATTCAGGGAAAGTTTCCCACTCCCAATTAATTCCTTCGTGTAGCGCAGTGCCAGGAATGTCTTCCACACCTTCCATTAATTGAACGAGCCATTCCTCTTTACCTGGACGCACGGGAGCAAATCCAACACCGCAATTACCAACAACAACTGTGGTGACACCATGACCGCTAGAAGGTTCAAGAAGAGTGTCCCAGCTGACTTGGCCGTCGTAGTGAGTATGAATATCGATGAAGCCAGGGGTCACCAATTTTCCATGGGCATTGATTTCTTCTTTTGCCTCACCAACAATCGGTGAGCCAATCTCGGCAATCTTGCCGTCTGTAATTGCCACATCGGCCACAAATGACGCAGAGCCAGTGCCGTCAACCACTGTTCCCCCGCGAATAATGATGTCAAACATGTCTTTACCCCCTTGGTCAAACATTAGCCATGCCTACTGCGTTCCAGTCAGGTGGAAACGGGGTTGGTTACCTACTATGGAAAGGGAAAAGGGGGTTTCACATGACTATGACTGAATCTCACACGGCACCTGGCAAGTTGGGTCTAGAACATTTTGATGTACTCATTGTGGGCGCTGGAATTTCTGGAATTGGCTCTGCATATCACTTACAAGAGCAATGCCCTGAGCGCACGTTTGTGATTTTGGAGGCGTACGAATCCTTTGGTGGAACGTGGCACATGCACAAGTACCCAGGTGTTCGTTCCGACTCCGACCTCTACACATTTGGTTACAGGTTTAAGCCATGGGAAGGCGCACCTATTGCTACTTCTGATGAAATCAAGAAGTACATGAGTGAGGTCATTGAAGACGCAGGTCTTGATAAGTACATTCGTTACCGTCATCGCATCACTGCAGCTTCATGGAACAGCGCTGAAAATTTATGGACAGTCGATGTGTTGCGTTTGGAAACAAATGAAACTTTCCAAATGACCACCAACTTTTTGTGGATGTGTCAGGGTTATTACAAACACTCAGAGGGTTATACACCTGAGTGGCCCAACATGGACAAATACAAAGGTGTCATGGTGCACCCTCAAACGTGGCCAGACGATCTTGATTACGCCGACAAGACCGTCCTTGTTATCGGTTCTGGCGCAACAGCGGCAACTCTTGTTCCTGCAATGGCTCAAACCGCCAAGCACGTCACCGTTTTACAGCGTTCACCAACTTATTTCGTGCCGGGAAGAAACGTGAATGATCTTGCCGATCAGTTACGTCAACTGGAAATTGATCCAATGTGGATTCATGAGATAGTTCGACGTCGCATTTTGCTAGATCAGCTCATGGTGACGCAGCAGTCTTTTGAGAATCCAGAGGCTGTTAAAGAATTGTTATTAATGGGTGTAAAAGATCTCTTGCCCGAGGGATACGACATGAAGCACTTCACCCCCAAATATCGCCCATGGCAACAGCGCATTGCATTTGTGCCAGAAGGAGATTTGTTTGCAGGAATCAAAGCGGGCAAAGCGTCGATGGTGACAGATGAGATTGAAACGTTCACGGAAACCGGCGTCATCACTAAGGGCGGCGAAAAACTTGATGCAGACATCGTGGTGACTGCCACTGGATTTAACTTGAGCGTTCTTGGTGACATCCCATTTGAACTCGATGGCAAGCCACTCGATTGGTCTCAAACAATTACGTATCGCGGAATGATGTTTACTGGTGTGCCCAACCTTGCATGGGTGTTTGGATACTTCCGTGCAAGTTGGACTCTGAGAGTAGATCTCATGGGTGATTTCATTGCACGACTCTTCAAGAACATGGATTCAAAAGGAGCAAAGCGAGTTATTCCTCAGTTGCGTCCTCAAGATAAGGACATGAAGATTCGGGATTGGATGGATCCCAATAATTTCAATCCCAACTACTTGATGCGTAGCCAACACCTCATGCCAAAGGCGGGGGAGGATCCAATGTGGCAACACAATCAGGACTATTGGACTGAAAAAGACATTCTTCCTCAGGCAGATCTCAACGACGGATCATTGCGCTACGAATAAATCATTTCTTGTGTGCGGGGCACACATTGATCTTTTTGAAATGGCACCAGTCGCATAATTTGCTCACGTTCGCTGTGAATTCACCAGAATCACATGCTGAATCAAGCGAAGTTTTTGTATCAACAATGAGGCGCCGAGCCGTATCTAGTTTTACGGGAGTGACTGCAAGTGTGTGTTTTGTTGATGCAGTGAGGTACAAAAGTTCAAGTTGAGATGTTTCTAGCTGTGCAGACTCTTTCAACATTGCGGCATAGGCCAAGAGTTGAAAAAACTGCTTATTTTCATCGTTGAATTTGGGGTTGGGTACTTTGCCAGTTTTGTAATCAGAGATTATGAGTGAGCCATCATCTGCAACGATGTAACGGTCGATGCGGCCTTTCATGGCAACTCCGTCGATGACAGCATCGACATCTTCTTCCATTCCGTCAAGTTCTGTTTCAGAGGGGTCTTCAAGTTGCCACAGATTGGTCATGTTCTTGAAGGCAGCAATTTTGAACTGCTTTATGTCACCTTGAGGTTCTGCAAGAGATAAGACTTGTTGTTCCCACTCGCTAGATGCCCACACATCTGCAGCGAGTGTTTTGAGATTTTCAACGGTGCGATCATCTGGATCTAGCTGATACAAGTGCTCAAGAACTTCATGGGTAAATGAACCCAAATGTGTTGCCCAAGAAGGCGGTTCTTTGATGTTGTCAAACTTGTTAATTTTGAATTTCAGAGGGCACTGAACAAACGTATTAATTGACGATGGAGACAAATAGGCAGGCGGGGTGAACACATCCCCATTCTGTCACTTGGGTGTGGGGTGTTATGCCTCCACAACTAGCGGGTAATTCCTTGCATGATTCCACGTTCGTGCAGACGCTCAACAAACTCTGGTTCGTATGCGTCAAACGGATACTGACGTACCACTTCATCGAGAATTTTGGCGTCTTCGCCCACCAGAATTCTCCATTCGTTGTTCATTACTGCCTTCAAAATGATGTCTGCAGCCTGGGCGCCATCAATCGGTGCATTGTCTCTGAAGCCTTCAGCACCCAATTTGAGAAGTGCGCGTAGCTCATCAGAACTAAAAGAAGAGGTATCTACTCCCACTTTCTCCATGCGTGCGCGAACTTTTTGCTCTTGATCTTCTGTCATTCGATCAGGGTCAACTCCATTTAACTTGGAGGAGTTAATGGCGATATTTGTTCCGATGTGGCCCGGCATCACTACCGAAGCACGAAGTGTTGGGGCATTAACTCTGAAGTCCGCAATTAATGCTTCGGTAAAGCCTTTCACTGCAAACTTTGCAGCTGCGTATGCAGTGTGAGATGTTTTAGGGCCAAGTGATGCCCAAAAACCATTTACAGAACTTGTGTTGACAACTTGGCCAAAAGGTGCAGCAAGTAGAAGCGGCAAAAATGCTCGTGTGCCGTAGTACACGCCACCCCAACACACATTGAAAGTCTTTTCCCACCCGGCTCGTTCATCGGTGACAATGCTTCCTCCGCCACCAATGCCTGCATTGTTAAAAAGTATGTGTACATGTGGTCGCCATTGAGCAACTGCATCTCGAAAAGCGAGAATGTCTTTTTCTACAGAGACATCAGCAACAAAAGTCATGATCTTGCCCGGATTGCCATCCATGGAGCAGATATTCACTGTCTCGCCCATGGTGTCAGGCATGACATCACACGTTGCAACGTCACAACCTTGGGCAGTGAGCTGACGAACGAGTTCTCTGCCCATGCCAGTGCCACCACCGGTGACTACTGCAACTAGTCCGCCAAATCCGTTTTCAAATCGCTCAGACATTGTGATGACCCCCGTACACGTGCTGCGCCGTTGTATTTCGCAACGCATTGGACATTAGCCCTGAAAGGAACAGGAAAGAGAAGCGAAGCACCCCTTTCATAATGTGGAGACATGCGCACATTTTCACGCAACATGGTCAGCACCTCTTTCATTGCGGTGGCACTCTCCATCCTCACTGTTGGCACGGTGTGGGCTAGTTCTGCAGCCTTCAATGATCCAGACGTAATCACGAGTACAACCGATGCTCCTCAAGATTCAGGTGATGAACCAACCGATTCAACGGTGCCCTCAGACAATCCAGAAGACAAAACACCTCTATCAATAGATGACCTGTATGAAATGGTTCAGGCATTATCTGAAGATATCGACAATCTAGAAGCTGATCGCAACGAACAAGCACTGGTGATTACTGAACTTGAAAAGTCCATCAACAAATTGAGTTCACAAATTGTTAGTACCAATGAAAAAGTTCAAACAATTTCAGATTCTGTTTCAGCAATACTTCCAAAACTTGCAAAAATCACTGTGGACGGGATCTACACAGGAAGCATTACGCCGGCACAACTCACGAGAAAATTCAATACCGATGAGATCACTGGGGACTGGCCCCTTGAAAGGACCAAAGGTCAACTTTCCACTAACTCACTCAAACTTGAATTTGGTTCTTGCACGCCAGATTCACGTTCCAACGTGTTCCTTACCGTGGATCCGTTCCGCAACATCACCTGTTTGAAAATTCTGAAGTAATTAGTAACTGCGTTCAAGACGCATTGAAAACAATGTGTGGTACTGCCACATTAAAAATTCGCCGTCTAACCATCGCTTCACTTCAACACCGGGCATGTCTGCAGGCCTAAGCACTAAGACGTCGTTCTCAAACGATGCAGCAACTCGAATAGGAGTGGTCTTATCTGTGGCCGCTACATCGTGGCAGCCGTTTTCAATGGTTCCATCTGCAATGGGGAAATCATGAATGATTCCGCCCCCAGTGATGATCACTCGAGAGCCTGATTGCTCAATGCGTTCAACATGTGACCACAACGGAAACTCTTTGGGTGCTCGTTCACCTTGAACAAATACTTCATGTGCTTTCCAAGTTCCCCGCAGGTCTGTTGCATGAGTCGCTAATTGTTCATTAGGCGGAAGAAATGGTCCGGGCATTTCACCCTTCCATCCTCCTGGTGGGGTAGTGATACGAACGATGTCTGTCATTACGGCTCCACAATCTTGAATCCAGGAACAATAGTGTCAAGGTTTCCAAAAATGGAGAGCAGCGCAGACGGATCACCGTCTACCACGATGTTTCCTGCCTGAATTTCGTCCATAAAAGTTGTTGACTGGGTCACTACGTCAATCAACGTTGAACGTTTCATGGTCACGGTGACTTCTGCTGAATCTTCGTGTCGTCCCTGCACATGAAACAGAGTTCTGTTGGATAGTCCCAGTACCCATTTTTCATTGAGGTCTGTGAATGTCCAGTTGATGTGGGTGGTAAGGCCACCGACATCTTCTGATTTCAATCGAACTGCAATGGAGTCAAAGACTTGTTCAACAGACATCGCTCTTAGGAGTCCGCGTGCGCGAGCGTTGCCAGATAACTGGGGAACTCCAATACGCAACTCTTGAGCACCATTCAGATACGCGTTTCTAAAAGTGGAAGATTCAGACTGATACCCCAATTGTTCGAGAGTGTCGGCCTGAAGGTGTCTTGCTTCTTCATTTGAGGGGTCAGCAAACACCAGGTGATTCAGAATTTCTGCAACCCATCGGTAATCGCCTGCTTCGAATGCAGAACGTGCTTTTGTAAGGAGAGCATCTGCGCCACCAGCTAGTTCCACATAACGCTTTCCAGCCTCTACTGGTGGATATTTGTTGAGATTGCTGGGGTTGCCGTCGTACCAACTGAGGTATCTCTGATACACAGCTTTGGAGTTGTGAATGAGGTCGCCGTAGTAACCACGTGTGTGATCATTTGCCTGGAACTCATCTGGCAACTTCAGAGTCTCTGCAATTTCTGTGGCAACGTACCCATGGTTTGCAAAGCGCATTGTTTGATCGTGCATCCACTTGTAGAGATCTCTCTGGATTGAGAGAAACTCTTTGATGTCGTCATTTCCCCAACGTGGCCAGTTATGTGATGTGAAGAGAACTTCTGCATCGGCAGCAAATAGTTCTTTAGCTTCATTGATGTATTTAGACCAGTTCAGTGAATTTCTTACAAGGGCTCCACGAATGGGCACCAAGTTATGCATGGTATGACCACAGTTCTCTGCCATACATAGCGCTTTATGCTCTGGGAAGTAAAAGTTCATTTCTGCAGGTGCTTCTGATTCTGGCGTCAATTGGAAGATGACTCGAATTCCATCCACTGTCATTTCTTGACCAGTGAAAGTGATGTCGTGAGTGGGCGCAATTAATCCTGGAGGGCCAATAGGAGTGGAGTTGCCAAGTCCGCAGTCAATGTGGCCTGTTGGTCCTGGAGGCAACATGGGACCAAATTGATAGAGGGCGCGCCTTCCCATTGCAGGTCCGGCAATGACATTTTCTCCCACTGTTTCGTGCATGAAATGTTCAGGAGCAATGACAATGCATTTTCCCGCGTCAACATCTTCTTGAGTTGTTACACCTAGCACTCCACCGAAATGGTCTGCATGTGAATGTGTGTAGATCACTGCTACAACCGGACGCTCTTCAATATTGTCCGTCATCATCTTGAGCGCATCTCGAGCTGTTTGCTCCGTGGTTAATGGGTCAATAACAACCCAACCCGTGGTACCTCGCAAGAAAGTGATATTTGAAATATCGAAGCCTCGAACTTGCCAAACGTCTTTTTTCACCTCGAACAAACCGCGATGATTATTGAGCTGGGCATGTCTCCACAAGCTTGGATGGACTGTGTCTGGTGATGGGGCACCAACTTTCAGGAAGTCGTACGCGTTGATGTCAATGACATGACGTCCCGATGGGTCAACGATGTGACCTGTGGGGTGGGGAGCGATGAAACCTCGTTGTGCACGCTCAAAGTCGCCTGGGTCTTGAGGAGTTGTGGCCTGAGAATTGCGAGCCTTGGTATGCACCGATGCGGGCTTGTGAAAGTCAGACGCAGCCATAAAAGTCCCCCTCTGTAGAACACATGGAGACTAGTCCTGTTGTTCTATTCGGTAGGCGAAGAAAGTCTGTTCGTGTCCGCCTCGGAGAGATGGCAGGGGTCGGAACTATGGTGGGAATGAGGGATATTTTCCTCACAACTAAGGGAGCGCCAATGCCAAAACCAGGAATGCATTCAGGTCTTGAAACCGACGAGGGCTTGAACCTCGCAATGTCGCAAAAAGCATTGCCTTTGTTCAATGCAGTGAAGAAATTTATTGAGACTGAAGTTGAACCAGTCACCGAGAAGTTCTATGCAGCAGGAGAAGGTCGCCCGAATCGTTGGGAGCACACAAAAGAACAGTTAGACATTCTTGAAGGTTTGAAATCAAAAGCACGCGCTGCTGGATTGTGGAATTTCTTTCTGCCAGACGCTGAAACTGGTGAAGGTTTGTCAAACCTCGACTACGCATATATCGCGGTTGAACTTGGCAAGAACCCCATCGCTTCAGAGTCCATGAACTGCTCGGCTCCAGACACCGGAAACATGGAGGTGCTTGAGCGCGTAGGTACCCCAGAGCAAAAGAAGCAGTGGCTTGAACCATTACTCAAGGGCGAAATTCGTTCTGCCTATGCAATGACAGAGCCAGACGTTGCTTCTTCAGATGCAAAGAACATCGCTTGTAGAGCGGAACTCGATGGTGATGAGTGGGTCATTAATGGAGAGAAGTACTACATCTCCGGTGCTGGTGATCCTCGTTGCAAAATCATGATTGTGATGTTGCTCACGAGTCCAGATGGTCCACCTAGCCGCAAGCATTCACAAATTCTTGTACCAATGGATACACCTGGTGTTGAAATCATCGGACCAATGGAAGTGTTTGGTGAAGACGATGCTCCTCATGGCCATATGCACTTGCGCTTCAATAACGTTCGTGTACCAAAAGAAAACATTCTTTTGGGTGAAGGTCGAGGATTTGAAATTTCTCAGGTTCGATTAGGGCCAGGACGTATTCACCACTGCATGCGTTCCATTGGTGCGGCAGAACGCGCACTAGAGCTAATGGTTCGTCGTGGACTCACTCGTGAAGCGTTCGGTCGACCAATTGCTCGCTTAGGAAAGAATCCAGAAGTTATTGCAAAAGCACGCATTGAAATTGAGGCATGTCGCCTCATGGTGCTTCGTGCTGCAAAGGCAATGGATACTTTGGGTAATGCCGAGGCACGTGTATGGGTGAGTGCAATCAAAGCAATGGTTCCTATTCGTGCTTGCCAGATCATCGACGACGCAATTCAAATGCATGGTGCCACCGGTGTTTCACAGTGGACTCCACTTGCACGTATGTATGCAAGCCAACGCACATTGCGACTCGCTGACGGTCCAGACGAAGTGCACTGGGGTGTTGTTGCTCGCGCGGAGACAACTCGGTATGAAGGTGAATCAACTCCACCGAAGCCACAGACCTATCGCGGCATGTTCTCTGGCCCATCCTGATTTCATCGTCAATGAAGTTTTCAATTTGGCCAAATAGTGAGCGCACCTGGCCTGAGGTACATCAACTCGCATCAATGATTGAAGATGATGGCTGGTATGGGCTGTGGTACGCAGACCATTACATGCCAAACACAATGGATGGCGAACCAGTGGGCGGTGATTTCCATGAGTGTTTCAGTGTTCTTTCAGCGTTAGCAGCAACTACTTCTCGTATTCGGCTTGGCTCTCTGGTGACTCCTACAACTGTGAATCATCCAGCCCTGATTGCCAATAGGGCAGCCACAATTGATCGCATTAGCAATGGTCGGTTTGTTCTAGGAATGGGTGCCGGCTGGCAGGTTAATGAACATAAGGCGTACGGAATTGAATTGTTTGAGCCAAAAGAACGAGTTGATCGTTTTGAAGAAGCCATTGAAATTACAAGTCGTTTGCTTTCAGAAGACAGAGTGACCTTTGCCGGAACGCATTTCAATGTGGTGAATGCACCGTGTGAACCAAAGCCTGTTCAGGAACCGTTACCCATCTTGGTGGGAACTGGAGGTCCGCGAATGTTGCGTATTACTGCTCGTTTTGCTCAGGAGTGGAATACCTGGGGTCCTCCAGCAGGTGCTGGGGATGTCATCCAAAAATTGAATGCTGCTTGTGAGAAGGAAGGGCGTGATCCCTCAACAATTCACAAATCTGTTCAGGCATTGTTCTTTATTTGTCCAGACGATGCTGCTGCAGAAACGCTTGCTACAAAAGTTCCTGCTGAACGTTCCGTAGTAGGAACCACAGCACGGATTGCAGAAGCCATTCATCAATACCAGGAACTTGGTTTTGATGAAGTATGTGTTCCAGACTTCACACTTGGTGGCACACCGGAACAGCGTCGCGAGAGCTATCAAGTGTTCTGGTCGGAAGTAGCGTCACAATTTCGATAATTGAAGATTTTTTCCTAATCGGGGAGCGCGATCACAATGCTCGTGGGAACTGTTGTCGTTGTTAGAGCAGTACGCGGCTCAAAGTTTTGGCGGAGCTGTGGTGTAACGGCAACGGGTTGCATGATTGATGAAGTCTGATTGATATTGCCGTCAACAAGTGAAAGTTCAATCTCCTGAGAGATGTTTTCTATAGACGCTTTCACTTTTGTCTTGACTTGTTCCATTGCGGCACCTTTTAGTGCAATGTTGATTTGATCTTTGGCGATTTTCCCCACAACCAATTCAGAGCCAGCGTCAAGTACCACTCTTGACAAATTGGATGCGCTAGCCAGACTGACCCTTGCACGCGATTCAAGAGGCGCCAAAATCACTGTGTCTTTCGCTCGGACATTCAACAAAGTTTTTCCCCGAGTTGAATTCACAGCAGAATGGGCAAGATTGCCACTTACTTGAATAGTTGCACTCCCACTGCGTTGAAGGCTGACAACTACATCGCCTGCTGGAATCACTGATGATGCACGTAACACTTGCACAGAGAAGTTTCCAATGTTTGAAGGCAAATCGACGGTCACCAAGTTGCCGGCAGCACCTTTTCCAATTGTGTAACGAGCTTGTGGGATGGAAGATGTAATTCCATTTGGAGAGGTCGAAAAGGTTTTTCCATCTTGTGTTGTGACCAATAAGTATCCTGGCGCACGGGGGTCTCGAGAGGCAAGAGAGATTCGAACCGGACTTTTTCTTGTTGGAGTATTGCAAAAGAAACACTCAAAAGGGCCTTGCCGTGCAGACATAGGAGTCAACTCAAGTGCACCAGTGCTTCCGGCCCAATCAGACTCTTGCCCGTCTACTCCAACAATTGCACCTTTGTATCGCCAGGTATTTGCTACAGAATCCACCAATATTTCACGACGCTTGCCAGGAAAGTTGTTGTCGTACACATGAATAACAAATTGAGTGTCACGATGAGTGACAGCAAATGGAGTCACTGAGTGCCCAGACGATTTGTCGTACAACCCAAGTGTGTACCCAATACCGTTCGCTAGTCCTTGAATCAGTTCGTCCACTATGTGCAGAGGCGTCTTAGTTCGTGATGTAGCAGCTCTGTCTGCAACCTCATTGAGAAACTGAGTAGCCCACCAATACACCACTGACTGCTGAAGTTCTTTTTTGTTGCGTGATAACTCTGAAACACGCTGAGCGTTTTCCTGAAAATTAGATGGATGATCCATGTTTAGGTGAAAGCGAGTGCTTAAGGTTGCAAGTCCTTCACACCTACCTCCAGAGAGCGCATTGTTCCACTCTTCAATTTTTTGTTTTGTGGTTGGCCGCAATACACATTCAGTTTTTGTCCCTGGCATGCACACAGACTCGTGACCAAATAAATCAACCAGTGTTTGAGCAGTGACATTCTCGTCGGCTTTTGTGGATCTGCCCCAATTACTAAATGAGAAGTCATCCGAGTTAATGCGAAATCCGTTGTCAATACAAAGTTTTCCCGTCCCCAGTTCCGGAGCATCAAGATCCGTGCAGTGAGACGTGATTTGTGAAACCAGTTGAGATGTATCGGGCCGAATCGGTTGCTGAGTTTTTGGGGCGTCGGAGCACGATGCCAGTCCAAGACAGAGTGCAAGAGACGAGAGAACAGTGGTGAGCAGGCGAGTTCTCATTCCTAGAACGATACGAAACCACGTGACTATGTGGGAACATAGGACATCATGACTTCTCCTGCGCCCCATGCGTCTACTCATTCCGCCAGTCTTGTCACTATTGGCCTCGTGGGGCTTGCAGCGGGTCTGTTATCGGGCATGTTTGGTGTAGGTGGCGGAATTCTGATTGTTCCTGGCTTGGTTCTTGTTGCCAAAATGGATCAACGAATTGCACACGGCACTTCGTTGGCTGCAGTTCTTCCTATTTCTGCATCTTCTCTCATGACATATTGGGCTCACGATCATGTGGACTGGAGCGTTGGTTTCTTTCTAGCAATCGGTGCACTTGCCGGCGCGATAGTTGGAACTCGGTTATTAAAAGTTCTTCCACATAGAACTCTTGCAATTGCCTTCTCAGGAATATTGGTGGTGACTGCGATTCGCTTATTTATGCCATTGAGTTCCGGAGTGCGAGATTCACTTGGCGGGGTAGATGTGGTTGCTCTCATTGCGATCGGATTAGCCACGGGAATACTTGCCGGATTACTAGGAGTAGGTGGTGGGGTAGTGATGGTTCCAGCGATGATGATGTTGCTCCATCTACCGTCAGCAATCGCAAAAGGAACATCGGTTGCTGTCATCATCCCTACATCAATAATGGGCACTGTGAGAAACAGGTCGGCACAAAATGTTGATCTCAAAGCAGCGGCCCTAGTGGGTCTTGGGGGCATTTTGACCGCAGTCATAGGAGGACAAATCTCCTCCCGCATGTCTGACACAGTCTCAAATGTGCTCTTTGCCTCTCTGTTATTGGTGGTAGCAACACGGTTGGTCTTACAAATTCGTGCCGATGATAAGGCTGGGGTAGCACAACACTGACTTTGTCGGCTAGAACAACCACATGGGTAAAGAACGCTTGGTTGGAAAAGTTGCATTGATCTCTGGTGGAGCCCGAGGTATGGGCGCCTCTGAAGCTCAACTGTTTATTGATGAAGGCGCAAAAGTTGTGATTACTGACGTCTTAGATTCAGATGGTGAAGCCACTGCAAAACGTCTTTCTCCGGATGGCACAGCATGCAAATTTTTTCATCATGATGTGACTAAGGAAGATCACTGGAAATCTGCAGTTGATTTTGCAATTAAGGAGTTTGGCCAGATTGACATTTTGGTAAACAACGCTGGAATTTTTGAACGCGGAACAGTTCTTGATACCTCACTAGACGCCTACATGAAAACCATCAATATCAACCAAGTAGGCGTGTTTTTGGGAATGCAAGCAGTTGCACCTCACATGGTGAGCAGACAAAAGGGAAGCATTATCAATATTTCTTCAGTAGCTGGTTTGAGTGGGACACCAGGATTTCTCGCATATGGAGCCAGCAAGTGGGCAGTACGAGGAATGACAAAAGGCGTTGCTAAGGAACTTGCCCCTTTTGGAGTTCGTGTGAACTCTATTCACCCAGGAATTATCGATACTCCAATGCTGCAGACCTTTGACCAAGCTGGAGAGGGCGTACGCGAGATGGTACGTAGTCGCATTCCACTTGGGTATGAGTCTGAACCCGTCAATGTTGCTCGCCTTGCGCTGTATTTAGCTAGTGACGATAGTTCTTACTCAACAGGGTCGGAGTTTGTTGTTGATGGCGGCATGACCGCATGAGCATTCTTGGCACTCGTGTAGTGCGCATTGAAGATCCGCGCTTTCTGAAGGGTGAAGGCACATACATTGCGAACTTAGAAGTTCCTGGAGCTGTGCATTTGACTTTTGTACGTTCACAAATGGCGCACGCAAAAATTCTGAACATTGATGCATCTGAGGCGTTATCTATGCCAGGGATAAAAGCTGTGTGGACATCTGCAGATGTAGACCTCGCACCTGCTCCACCTGCAAACCCAATGATGAATAAGGCATTCACCTATCCGTTTGTTGTGACTGAAGTTGCGCGTTTCGTAGGGGACATTGTTGCAATAGTTGTCAGCGACACCAAGACCCAGGGTGTTGATGCAGCGGAAACAGTGATTGTTGACTATGACCCGTTGCCGGTAGTTGTAGATATTGATCAAGCTTTTCGCAATGAAGTGCTCCTTCATCCCAATGCCGGAACCAATGTTGTTATTACTTTTGCTGCAGAAAAGCCAGATATTTTCGCTGACTGTGAAGTTGTTGTAGATCTCACCATTGAAAATCAGCGAGTTGCGCCAGCTCCTATGGAGGTTCGCGCATGTGTGGCACAGTGGGATGGACAACGACTCACTCAATGGGCGTGTAGCCAAGGTGCACACGGTGCTCGTGACGGTATTGCGCAAGCCCTCGGTCTTGAGGGTTCACAAGTTCGCGTGATTACCCCAGATGTTGGTGGTGGTTTTGGCGCTAAATCGGGTGTTTATGCAGAAGAGATCCTTGTGGGATGGGCAGCCCGCAAGTTAGGTCAACCAGTGAGGTGGACAGAGAGTCGCACAGAAAACATGTTGAGCATGGGACATGGGCGTGCTCAGCGTCAGCGCACCAAAATGGGCGGAACCAAAGACGGCAAGATCACTGCATACAGAATTGAACTGTTGCAAGATGCAGGTGCTTATGCAAAAGCTGGTGCAATTCTTCCGTATATGACACGGCTTATGGCGGGTGGCGTCTACGACATTCCTCATGTTCAGTTTGAGTCACATTCTGTCGTGACAAACACAACTCCTACAGTGGCGTACAGAGGTGCAGGTAGACCAGAGGCAACGGCAGCAATTGAACGAACTATTGATGAATTTGCCCGTGTATGTGGAATAGATCCGGCAGAAATTCGCAAGAAGAATTTCTTGAAACCAGATGTTTTCCCGCTTACAACAGTGATGGGAGCAAAGTATGACTCTGGAGAATATGAAGCCGCACTAGACAAGGCTCTGACAGCGGCTGGGTACACCCAGCTACGTGAAGAACAACAAAGACGGCGTGCATCAGGTGACCCCATCCAACTGGGTATTGGGATTGCCTCTTATGTGGAGACAACAAATCCAATGGGATCTGGTGACTACGGCGCTGTGGAAATAAAAGCTGATGGCGGGGCTGTGATTCGAACAGGTTCGTCATCGCATGGCCAAGGACATCACACTGCGTGGGCAATGTTGGTGTCCGAGGCAACGGGAATTCCCATGGACAAAATTGAATTCCACTTTGGTGATACAGATGATGTGGAGCGTGGCGGTGGAACAGGCGGATCACGGTCGCTTCAGGTGGGTGGAAGCGCAGTCAAGTTGGCAACTGATGCAGTGATTGAAAAAGCACGTGAACGCGTGGCTGATCTTTTGGAAGCTGCTGTGGAAGACATCGTGATCGATACTGTCCGGGGAGCTTTTCATGTTGCAGGTTCACCTGCTCCTGCCCGCACTTGGGCAGAAATTATGACTGGCATTGAAGTACCTCTTGAAGCAGAAGTTGATTATGTTCCCGAGGGTTCAACCTTTCCGTTTGGAACTCATGTTTGTGTAGTTGAAGTAGACACAGAAACAGGATCAGTTGCAGTAGTTCGTCACATTGCTTGTGATGACGCTGGAACTATCATCAATCCACTCATCGTTGACGGACAGGTTCATGGCGGAATTGCACAAGGAGTTGCTCAAGCCCTCCTCGAGGTTGTTGCATTTGATCCAGATGGCAATCCGATTACCTCTAACTTTGCTGACTACGGAATCATTTCCGCTGCTGAGTTGCCAAGTTTTGAACGCGTACCGATGGAAACTCCTACACCTCGAAACCCACTTGGCGCTAAAGGAATCGGTGAGGCAGGAACAATTGGTGCCACGCCGGCAGTTCACAATGCTGTCGTTGATGCGGTGAGTCATCTTGGCGTTACCCATATCGATATGCCCTGCACCTCCATCAATGTGTGGAATGCAATTCAAATTGCGACCGCTAAATAGTCCGAACTGATATTTAGATATCCACCGGATCGCCGGCTATGTGAATGCTGTCTTTGGCAAGCCATGATCCGATCAGAATCAACAACAACATGACTACCGCACAGGCAACATAGGTGCGCTGATCGATTACTTCATAGGTAAGTCCCGCTAGCCCCGCTGCAACGCCACCCATCAGAGTTTGTATGCCGCTGTATAAACCCTGGGCTGATGCAAGTCTCTCGCGTGGCGCAACAAGTGCAACCGATGCAGAGCCACCTGTCACTGTTAACCCATCGACAATTCCGTGGCATAGACCCACTGCCACCATTGCGTACGGAGAACCAAGGGTTCCGTATAACGACATAAAAATTGCGCCCAAAGTTAATCCGCCAATACTTGCTTTCAGTGGGCCAACACGTTGAGTGAGTCGTCCTCCCAGCGGTGCAATAAAGATCATGGGAAGTGCAAACACCGTGATTCCGATACTTGCCACCCAGGACGGTGCATCCTTGTCATCCATCATCACAGACCAAATGGAATCAAAAGTTCCGATCATGATGTAGAGGGATAAACCAATCACAATGACACCGGTAAGAGCGCGTATACGTAAAAGGTCGAATGCCAAACGTTGAGGAGGAACTTCCGCCTTTTCAGCCTCATGTACTGACATTCGGGAAACACCAATAAACACAATTGCTAAAAGAACCGCCACTGAAATAAATGGAGCGGACAGACCGAGTGGTCCCACCATCACTGCAGATACGACAGGACCAAGAGAAAAGCCAGCTACACCCGCAGACACAATTCGGCCCAAGTTGTTACCCATCTCATGTGGATTAGCGAGAATGATGATTCTTTTTAATGCGGGTTCTCCTACGCCGCCACCCAGACCCGTCAAAAAACGACCCATGAGTAAAACCGGGAAAGTAGTACCAAATGCCATTACCAAGCAACCAATCACTTGGAGAGCAATGCCGTACTTGATCAATATTTTTGCATGTCCCTTATCGGCGTATGACGCAAAGAAAATATTGGCAATGAATCCAGTGATGAATCCCGCGCCGACAATCAGACCAAGCTTTGATTCTGAAATTCCGTATTCATCACGAAAATCATCGAGCACCGTAAACATCACGCCGTAACTCATTGCACCAAGTCCACTGGCACATTGCAAAAGAAGTACGAGACGATTTTTCATGTGTAAGAAAACTTATGCTTCGAGAGTTGTTTTGACATGACCAATGAGATCTGGCCACGAGTTACGTAATCCCGGATGAAGATCAAAACTTGATACATCGTCTACTGGTACCCATCGGAGGTCTGACGATTCTGCATTGGCTTCATGAGCGCCTGGGTCAACACTGATGTGCGCGATCACGGTGTCGTAGCGCCAATTGCCATGATCATCTGAATAGATGGCCTTGAACTGAAGATGCTCAGGGTCTACTCCAGTTTCTTCCCATGCCTCTCGTGCAGCAGCCGTCACGGAATCTTCGTGAGAGTCAAGTGCTCCACCGGGCAAAGCCCATGTGCCCCCGCCATGTGTCCATTCGGCACGTAATTGCAAGAGAACGCTTGCTGGATTGAGATCTGTTCGTACAAGCAACAACCCGGCAGCTCCATGAAGGCCCCAATGGCGAGACTGACACCGAGCGCACAACACCCATCCGTCTCCGTCTCGAAAAGCCATTCATTGATGTTGCCACAATCCGCCGGCTAGGAGATGGCTGAAATGCTGTCCTACGGTGAGTTCATGGATTGGCAGACACTTTCACCGGAAGAACTGGAGCGTGAATACTCACCTTCTCAGTTCGGAAAGCGTCCACTGGTGCAATACCTAGAGGAATATCACCAACTCAGCCAGGGCCACAATCAAGAGCTCTTACATACACCAGAACAACCTTTACTGATTTATATCCATGGTGGATATTGGCAACGACTCTCCGCATCAGATTCTTTATTTAATGCTGAAGACGCAATCAGAGAAGGTGTGAGTTTGCATGCAGTGGAATACACGCTTGCACCACAAGCAACTATCGATGAAATGGTCAGTGAATGTATTGCCGACATTATTTCCATTATTCAAAACTTGCGCCCAACTCGCACTGTGATTGCCGGTTCAAGTGCCGGTGCTCATCTTGTAGCAATGTGTATCCGAGAGACGTTGGTGAGCAATTCCATTGATGCTGTTGTGTTGTTGAGCGGAATTTATGACATTCGGCCCCTTGTTCATACAGCCACCAATGAACCACTACATCTCACTGAAGAATCCGCAGCAATGCTCAGTCCGATTTTGTTGCCACCCAAGTCTGGAGTGAGAAAAGCTCTGTGTGCTGTAGGTGAGTTTGAGTCAGAACAGTTCAAAATTCAAAATGAAAAGTTTTTCAATTTTTTGAGCAATCAAGGATGTGATGCTTCAACACTCATAGTTGATGGACGTGATCATTTCGATATTCCATATGATCTTTTGCGCAGAGAGACTGCTGTGGGAAAATGGACTCTGCAACAACTAAAGGATGAAACAGCATGAGTTTCATAGAGGATTACCAGCGCGCCGCAGAGTTAGACGATCATGATTCACTTGCGCAATTTCAGTCTCAGTTCGATATTCCTAACGACGTTCTGTACTTTGATGGCAATTCACTTGGGCCTCTCACTTTTGCATCACGAGAAGTTTTGCACCACACCATTGAAGTGGAGTGGCGTGAGAGACTCATTCGCTCGTGGAATGAAGACTGGCTTGCAATGCCGTTGCGGATTGGTGACCAGATTGCGCCCATCATCGGCGCCACCGAAGGAACCGTTATTTGTTGTGACAACACATCAATCAATTTGCATAAAGCTCTGATGGCGGCCGTTGCGCTACGGCCTCATCGTTCTGAAATTGTGGTGGACATCAATAACTTCCCCACAGATATCTACATTGCTCAGTCTGTGGCCGATCAGCATGGGATGACATTGATCGCAGTTCCAGCAGACCAAATAGTTGAACACATTTCCGAGAAAACAGCAGTAGTGACGGCAACGCATGTTGATTACCGAACGGCTCAGATTCTTGATGCCCCCGCAATAACTCAGGCGGCACATGCTCACGGTGCCTTGATGGTGTGGGATCTTGCTCATACAGCGGGAGCTGTTCCCTTCAATGCCACCTCTCTCAAAACAGATTTTGCCGTGGGGTGTGGGTACAAATATCTGAATGGTGGCCCCGGTGCTCCTGCCTTTATATATGTGGCACCCCAGCACTTGGAATCATCTGGCCATTCGCTACAAGGCTGGTGGGGTCATGCTGAGCCCTTTGATTTTGAGGTGTCCTATACGCCTGCACCTGGAATTAGCCGATTTCTCACAGGGACCGCCACCGTATTAAGCATGAAGAGCCTGGAGGCATCCCTTTCGGTCTTTTCAGGGGTGAAAATGACTGAAATTCGGGCGAAAAGTGTCAGTTTGACCTCGTTTTTTATAGATCTTTTCGACAAACATTTGGCCCATCGGGGGTTCACTTTGCAAAGCCCCAGATCCCCAGAATCTCGTGGAAGCCATGTGGCGCTTGGGTTTGCTGGGGGAAAGCAACTGGTCGATCAGATGGCCAGCGAGGGGATAATCGCTGATTTTCGCCCTCCAGACCTGATGAGATTTGGCTGCGCACCGCTTTTTAACAGCCATCTCCATATTGTGAAATTGGTAGAAAGGCTCTCAGCCCATTGAGTTTGCCCTTACCTACAGGTAACTTGGCACAACTACCAAAGTAACGACGGCATCGCCGTCAGATCTCCTAGGGGGAGAACAACAATGAAGAAATCCAACTTGTTCCGCGCATCTGCGGCACTTGTGGCTCTTTCATTCGTAGGTGTCGCTTGCGGCTCCGACGATGAGGGCTCATCAGATACCACTGCTCCTGCGGCAGAAGCAACATGCGACAACCCAGTAGCAGCTATTGGTTGGCAGGGTGCAGAGACTGGCGATGCCGGTGCACTTGGCGTTCCAATGATCAAGGGTGCAGAACTTGCAATTTCTGAGTACAACGCAGAGAACCCAGATGCTTGCGTTGTTCTGAAGAAGTTCGACACACAAGGTGACCCAGCAAAGGCACCTGCACAGGCACAGGCAGCAATTGCTGATGCAACCGTTCTCGGAATCATCGGACCTGGATTCTCAGGTGAGTCAAATGCAGCTAACCCTCTCTATGACGAGGCTGGCCTTGCAACTGTGACCGGTTCAGCAACAAACGCAGAACTCCAAACAAAGGGCTGGAAAGTTTTCCACCGCCTCTTGGCAAATGACGCCAAGCAGGGTCCTGCAATTGGCAACTTCTTGAAGAACACCGCAAAGGCAAAGAAAGTCGGAGTTATCGACGACGCCTCTGATTACGGTAAGGGTCTCGCAGATTCAGTTCGCGACACACTTGGTTCACTTGTAGCTGTTTCCGATTCAATCGATCCAAAGGCAGCTGACTTCTCAGCAGCAGTCACCAAGATGAAGTCAGCTTCACCAGACTTCATTTTCTTCGGTGGTTACTATGCAGAAGCAGCAAAGCTTGCTAAGCAGCTCAAGGACGCAGGCGTGACCGCAACATTTGTTGGTGGCGACGGCGTTAAGGACCAGGCAGGATTCGTAGATGCAGCAGGTCCAGCAGCAGAGGGTGCACACATTGCATGCCCATGTAAGGATGGTTCAGCAGACTTCATCGCAGCTTGGGAAGCTCGTCGAACGGCATGTCCGCCGAGTCGCTCAGCTCCTCCTCGATGATGTCGTTGCACAGGTCAATGCACTCATCGCAGATGTAGACGCCGGGACCGGCGATGAGCTTCTTGACCTGCTTCTGGCTCTTGCCGCAGAACGAGCACTTGAGGAGGTCACCCCCATCACCAATGCGCGCCACGGCAACTCCCTCGATCGCGGGCAGACCCTTGCCCGGACCACGACGGTACCGCCCCCGGGGCGCTGATGGGTGCGATTGCGGCCCCGGCGCGTTCAGCCATCAGCGGACGCCCGGCCTTCAGGAGACTGCGGGGACCTTGCGTGAGGCGATCACCTGGTCGATGATCCCGTACTCCTTGGCCGCGTCGGCCGTGAGGATCCGGTCGCGTTCGATCTCCTTCTCGATCTGCTCCTTGGTGCGACCGGTGTGAAGGGACAGGATCGTCTCCATCTCATCGCGCATGCGCAGGATCTCGTTGGCCTGGATCTCCACGTCGGAGGCCTGGCCGCCACCCTCGGTGTAGGGCTGGTGGATGAGGATCCGCGAGTGCGGTAGCGCGAAACGCTTGCCCGGGGTGCCGGCCGCGAGGAGCACCGCAGCCGCCGAAGCAGCCTGACCGAGGCAGACGGTCTGCACCTGCGGCTTGACGAACTGCATGGTGTCGTAGATCGCCGTCATCGCCGTGTAGGAGCCGCC
>JALRGJ010000081.1 GCA_023253435.1 Ilumatobacteraceae bacterium
CACGGTCTTGCTCTGCCACAGGAATGGCTGAGCCATATGTACGTCCGGCCTTCACTTCCTTGCTCACAACGATCTGTTGATGGGCCGATGCCGCAACTTGAGGCAGGTGTGTTACCGCAAACACTTGATGATTGTTGCCCAACTCCCGAAGAGCGGTAGCGACCGCAACGGCCGCCTCTCCACCGATTCCGGCATCTACTTCATCGAACACCATGGTTGCTGGGTCATCTGTCAGTACAAGTCGAAGTGCCAGCATGACTCGTGCTAATTCACCACCGCTGGCAACTTTAGAGATGGGTTGTGGTGCGCTACCCGGATTGGCCGCCAACATAAACACCACTGACTCACCTGCTGGGTCTGACTCGGCATCGCCCACAGAGACCTGAACTTGGGCATTAGGAAGCGCTAGTTGACGAAGCCTTTTTGTACAGCACTGGCCAACTGATTGGCACCTCCGCGCCTCGCATGACCCACTTTTAATTGTTCTGCACGCAAATGCTGAAGGGCTTTTTTCTTGGATTCTTCAAGCTCTGCCACGCGTTCGGCATATGAATTCAGTTCGTTGAGTCGAGTACGAGCCTCCGCCCCAAAGGACATGACATCGGCCAAGGAGTCACCATATTTGCGCATGAGATCCCTCAGATTTTGGCGCCGCAGCCGAATCTGCTCAAGACGTTCAGGATCGTTCTCGGTGCCTTCAGCTTTGTCGCGAATGGTTGACGCAAGATCTTCGGCTTCTGTCAACAATGAGTGAAATCTCTCGGTCAGCTCTGGCATAGAAGAAATAGGAGCCAAGGCGCGAAGAGCCTCTCCCAATTTCTCTGTGACCCCACCATCGTGAGAGAGCAATGAGGAAACATGCCAGAGAGCCTCTTGATGCCTCACAACATCGGCGAGTTTGTCTTCTTCTAGCGATAACTCGTTATCTTCGTGCTCTGAAGAAATGTGGGAATTCTCAATCTCCTCACATTGAAATGCAAGAAGATCAATCTCTCGCGCACGTGATTTCTCGTCACCGCCAAGGGCTGCAAGCAGAGCATCGATTTCAGTAAGTGCGTCGCGAGCCGATTGCAGCGCAGTGGTATCTACTTCTGCAAAAGTATCGAGAGACATGCGCTGAACAGAAGCAGTGAGAAGCCGTTGATGCGCATGTTGGCCGTGAATATCAACTAGTTGATCACCAATTTCTGACAAAGCGGAGACTGTTGCCATACGACCATTGATGTATGCACGGCTACGTCCTTCACGAGTGATCACCCTTGCCAGAATCACCTCTTCTTCATTGTCGCCATGACCACGAATGAATCTGGCTTCCACTCGGGCCTCATCTGCACCATCTCGAACAACTGACGATTCTGCCCTGCGCCCACAGACAAGATTGATGGCTTCTACGAGCATGGTCTTGCCAGCACCCGTCTCTCCGGTGAACACGGTGAAACCATCGGAGAATGACAACATGGAGGACTCGATAATGCCCAAATTCTCGATTGATATCTCCACCAGCATTAACGATCTGCCAACCCAAACTTGTTTTTCAATATTTGATGGAAGCTTTGATCTTCGAATCTGACAAATCGTGCCACTTCAGATGCTGCTTTTACTTCCACTACGTCGTCTGGCTTCAAAGTGTGCACAAGGTGTCCATCGATGGCAACGTTCACACTTCTATGTCCTTGCACTTCGAGGCGCACAACTTCGTTTTGTTCTAACACCATGGAACGATCAAATAACATGTGAGGAGACACGGGTGTCATCAGGATGGCACGCAAACGAGGCGACAGGATAGGACCTCGTGCAGACATTGAATACGCCGTGGAGCCGGTGGGCGTGGCGAGAATCAGGCCGTCGGCCACAAAGGTTGTGAAGGGAACTTTGTCGATGTCTACTCCAACGCGAACCGTATGCCCAGCCTCACGTTTTTCAATGACTACTTCGTTAAGTGCAAGTGCGTTTGCAAGCCGTGCTCCATGAGACCACATAGTGACCTCGAGCAGCATTCTGTCATCGAAGAAATAATTGGTTCCTTCTGAACCTTTCTGCCACGCATCTAAAGATGCCATTAAGGAATCTGGCTCCACTGCAGCGAGGTAACCAAGGAGACCCAAATTGACACCCATGATGGGAACAGGACGACCCTCAAGTGCACGAACTGCACGCAACATGGTTCCGTCGCCACCTACCGACACCAAAAGATCTGTATCGCCGACATCTCCTGCGAGAACGGAGGGCTCATTGATAACGGCGAGATCAGATTCATCTGCAATAACAGCAACCTTCTGAGAAACAGCCCAATGAGCAATAGAGCGAACCACTTCTATGGCATCGGGTCTGAACCTGTGCACTGCGATTCCGATGCGTTTCATGTCTCCAAACCTACGGAACGGGTGGGGCATTCCACGAACATCAAAAATTCAATGTTTCCTTCCCCTCCTTTTATGGGCGATTCCACAACACCCCGAACAGTTCCCCCCAGATTTTCCACCACGGCGGCCACATCCGAACAAGCCCGTTGATGGATGGAGGGGTCCGTAATAACTCCCCTGCCCTTAGAGACTTCTTCCCTGCCTGCTTCAAATTGTGGCTTCACAAGCAGAACCATCTGAGGGACGGGGTGCCCCAATTCCGGGCGAATAACTTTCATCAATGGCGCCAAAACCTTACTCAGTGAAATAAAAGAAAGATCTGCCACGACCAGTGAACAATCAAAAGGAAGATCTTCATAAACAAGTTCTCGCACATTGACTCCATCGCGCCACGTGACTCGCTTATCAGCCTTCATTCGTTCATGTAGTTGATTCTTTCCCACATCAATCGCAAAGACACGTTTTGCCCCGTGCTGAAGCACGCAATCGGTAAATCCGCCAGTGGATACTCCTGCATCTAAAACTGAACGCTGACGCACATCAAGATCAAACGCCTGAAGGGCATGCTCTAGTTTTTCCCCACCGCGACTCACAAACTTCTTTGCCGTCGTAATGCCGATGGGCTCATCGGGCCCCACCAGTCGAGATGCTTTTGTGGCAAATGTTCCGCTTACGGTCACATTGCCTTCCTCAATTAATCGCGCAGCCTCTGCTCGACTAGTTGCCAACCCGCGTTTCACAATGGCGGCATCGAGACGAATTCTCACAACAGAATCGTAGTTGTTTGTACGTCAACTATTGAGCAAACGTTCAACAAGATGCGACAAAGAAGGTTCTACATACGCAGCAAGTGAGCCATGTGCAGATTGAGTAACTCCACTCAATACCAAACCAAATGGACACCCAAGAGTCTGAGCAAATGCACCATCGGTATCTTCCATATCTCCCACCATCAACATGTTGGTTACAGAAACACCAGGACACATCTGTTTCACTAGCCCAGCCATCGGATGATGAGGTTTACCCGTAACAAGCGGAACCACCCCACTCGCCTTTGTGATTGCAGCGAGAATCGCTCCTCCACCCGGCAATCGACCTGTTGGTGTTGGATACGTGGGGTCTTCATTAGACCCGATGAGTTGAGCGCCATTCAGTACTGCAGTGAGCGCAACGCTGAGAACGTCGAAATTGAATTCTCGATGAAGACCCACAACGACCGCATCAAAAGTTCCAGATAGGTCATTGTCTCTATAAGGAACAACTGCAATTGCGCCTGCTTTTTGCGTCTCTTCAATAAGACCATCTCCTCCGCACACCAAAACACGCCAACCTGGCGTGAGAGCGGTAGCTGCCGACATTGCAGAGGTCACCACATCACCTGTGGCGGGAATACCAATGGAATGAAGCGCGGCCTCTTGTTGTTCAACTGTGGAGAAAGAATTGTTAGTCACAAACAAAACTCGAATTCCTCTTGCCCGCAATGCTGAGATGGCCTCCACGGAGCCAGGTATGGGCTGATGGGCCAACCACACCACCCCATCGAGGTCGCATAACACCACCTCGGTGGTCAGAGATTTGTTCATGACTGATAATCCTGCCACCCTTTAGGGCGTGCCGCGATTTGAAGCCTTCCCCGCCCTTCGATATGCCACCCAGGGCAATACCGATATCACTCCACTCACTTCTCCTCCCTACGACGTCTTCGATGAGGATGTGCGTTCTCAATACGCTCGCACCAACCACAATGTGGTGCTCATTGATTATCCAATCGAGGCCGAAGGAGAAGGGAGATACGCACAGGCTGCAACAACTCTCAACTTGTGGCGAGAACAAAAGGTGTTGGTGCAGGACTCTGAGCCTTCATTCAGCATTTACAGAATGACTTTTACAGATGAGGCCGGACGTTCAAGAACAACTATTGGAGTCATTGGAGCCCTTGAAGTAGTTGATGAAGGCGCTGGGGGTGTGTTGCCACATGAAAGAACAACCCCAAAAGCAAAAACTGATCGACTAGACCTCACGCGCGCCACACAAGCAAATTTGAGTCCTGTATGGGGACTTTCTCTCACACCAGGTCTCACCGATGCATTACGAGAACCCGGTGAGGTGGTTGCTGAGTGCACCGATGAACAAGGCGTACACCATGTGGTGGAACGGGTAACAGAAACCTCTCGTTTAAGAAGAATTGCTGAATTGGTCTCAAGTCATCCGGTCTTGATTGCCGACGGACACCATCGTTACGCGATCAGCCGCACATATCGCGACGAGTCACGACTCCACAATGGACCCACAGATGCCGAACTAACAATGACTTATGTGGGCGAGCTAGTTCAAGAACAGTTGAGCGTGGCCGCTATTCATCGACTGTACGACAAGACTGCAGATGAACTTCTTCCCCCATTGGAGCGTTTCTACTCCGTCTCAAATGCTGGAGCCGTAGGACCACACACCATTACCGAGATGGAGGCACAAAGTTGCCTGTGCTTGGTTCGTTCAGACGGAACCGGTTTGTACCTCACACCACGTGAAGAAGACTTTTCTGGGGTGAGAAACCTTGATAGCGCTCGTTTAGAACACGCGCTCTCCACCTATGAACATGAAGTCACCTATCAGCACGGTGTGTCAGAAGTACTCAACAAGGTTGTGACAGGGCAAGCACAACGCGCAATTTTGATTAGACCTGTTTCCATTGAAGAGATCAGAAGAACAGCGAACACTGGCGAGCTGATGCCACCTAAGTCAACTTTCTTTACTCCTAAATTACGAACCGGAATGGTGATACGACCACTCAATTCCTGACAGACATCTGATCAGGTATTTGAAGCGTCGAAAATCTCTTGAATGGTTTTATCCAGTGCCGAGTTGAACTCTGCATCGCTCTGCTTTGCTGACAAACCCTCAGTGAGTGCACGAGAGAAACTTGCAATGACACCGTTGTTACGGGACAAACGAGCATTTGACTCTTCGCGGCTGTAGCCACCTGACAGTGCTACCACCCTCAAGACACTTGGGTGCTGAACTAATTCTGCATAGAAATTGTCTGTCTCTGGAAGAGTGAGTTTCAGCATTACTGGCTGATCTGCGGGCTGTTGATTCAGTTCCGCAAGTAGTTCAGCCTTCAGAATTTCTTCTGCTTTGGCTTTGGTGGAACTATGAATGTCTACTTCTGGCTCAATGATGGGAACTAGCCCTGCCGCCAGAATCTGACGGCCAACTTCAAACTGTTGCGCTACGACCGCTTTGATGCCCGCTGGGTTTGCCTCTTTGATGACTGAGCGCATCTTGGTACCAAAGATTCCTTTAGAAACTGCCCGCTGCAACAATGCATCGAGATCTGGATTGGGCTTCATCACCTGTACATCGTTCTGTTCATCTGCAAGACCCTTGTCAATCTTGAGAAATGGGA